>NZ_JBNKPP010000151.1:0-27074 GCF_050295395.1 Agarivorans sp. | reverse complement strand
CTAAACTCTTCCAAAGTCCATTCAGGATAATCTACGGAATTATCTGCCCATACAACATACCAAGTGCGAGGCTCACCATCTGGGTCGTAAAGGAAGCTATCGGTGAATAGCTCTCGGTTGTATGAACTAATACCTTGAATGTCTTCTTCACCAATATCGGCCAGAGCAACACCGCTAGCCACGAGACTTGCTACCTGCTCAGCTAAGTCGGTAACTTCTTGAGAGCCCCATTCAGCAAATTCATGCCCCACCCATAAGTTGTACTCGGCAGAATCAAGCGTCCAATAAGTCACTTTATGGCCGGGGTCATCTTCTGCAACAGTAAAGTCATAATCATCCAAGGCATAATGAGTCCAACTAGTCACTTCAATAGTTAACTCATCGCTAACATAACTATTAGTGCTGATATATTCTTGGAACAGCTGTTTGTCTTCTCCAGCCGTATTGGTTTCGGTGTCTAAAACATAACGCTTACCACTCACGGTTTCAGTTTGAATTCCGTCAACCATTTGAGTAGTGGTTTCTTTTTCATACCAGTAATTAACAAGAGGCCCCCCATCGTAACGATAGTCTGCATATTCTTCCCAAACATCGTCACCACGCCATGCCCATACAGGATAGGCCTCTTTAACCACTTTAGTACCGGAAGCATAACTCACCTGCTCGCTACGATCGTTGATACTCCCATCGCCTTGCCAGTCTTTTTCCACGACGTGGGTAGTACTCTCGCTATTAATCGTAGTAGTTCGCATCTCTGCATAACTAGGTTCCGATACTTCAATCGATTCAAAGCTGCTTGTGTAGTACTCTTTAAAATTGTAGATCTCAACTAGATCACCCAATTCATTTAGCTCGGTTTTTTCTAGCTTGTATTGGATCATATCCACGCCAGTTAGGTCACCAGACATAACAGCTGCCGCTAAATCAAGGTCGTCATATACCCGGCCGAAATCATCTAATGAAGAGTCATCATCACTTGGATTGTTTTCATCAAAATACTCTACAAATTCCCAAGTTTTCAAATCCTCAGATACCGTACCAACTCGATACGATTGTCCAAAGAACGCAGCTTCACCATCTGCGTTTTTATCAGAGTTATACTTACTGGTAGCAGTAAACCCACCTTGTCCATCTAGGTGTTGAACCACTTCGTAGCGTTCATAAACAATGGGTTCATTAGAGCCATTTAATTTGAGGGTATAATCACTTTCACAGAAGTATTTAACACCTGACAATTCAGTGGTTTTTGAACCATCCTCATTCTCAGTTATCACTTGTGTCCATTCCACTAATAAGTGCAATAACTCGCCAGTATGCCATTCCACGAAGCTTTCACGAGTTGAGCCAGTTTTAACCACTTGACCTTCTTCAGCAGCTTCTTCAGCATCTTTTTGGCGCTGATAATCTTGTTGTAACTCATTCACACGATTTTCTGCTGCAGCGCTAAGCTCTTCCCTAAGCTCGGCTGGGACGTTCTCATCATCAAGAAAGTCACCAAGTAGCGCATCAGCATCGTCGACTCCATACTCCTCTGCCAGCTCAGACTTTGCGGCTTGTAATTCAGCCAGCAATTGTGAGAGTTCAACGGAACCTACCACCACTTGCTCAAGTGTCTCATCTACCTTATTCATTAAATCTGAGGTGAATGGAGTAACTACTGCAGGAGCGGGTGGAGTGTCTATGTTTAAATCGCTAATTGGGGGGCTGGAGAGCAGTACCGGTGAGTCAGTAAACTCTTCACCTGTATCTAAATCGATTGCGCCTTCACCAAGGTAAGCACGGATTGGGGCGTATTGAGCTTGAGCGATTAATGTTTCCGGCACTTCAATCGAATAACTACCCGTATCATCAGAAGATGCTGATGGTTCACCTTCATCTAATTGACGGTTTAGGTTTAAGTCGAGAAAAACAGTGGCGCCCTGTATATAACCATCTATTACTTTACCGCTAACACTGACGGTATTGACAGGGTCAGGCGTTTCGCTTCCCCCACCTCCACAGGCGACAAGCGCAGACGTTATAGAAAGAGCGAGAAGGTGTTTACTAACTTGCATAAGGATCCATCCTTTTATATTACGATTGATTCCTCGCTAACTTAGTATGTTTTTCACTCAAATTCTGTTGATAGGTTAAACTATAAAGTTAAAACTCTAAAAATATTTTAATAGTGTGAGCTGTGCTAAATTATCCATGACCTCTAACCTAGCGGAGGATTAGCCATATGCGAACAGCTTCCTTCACAACTCTGTAACATTCTGTTTTAAAGGGAAATAGTCAAACAACCTCCCCCCCTAAAAGAGCCAATGTTTTTGTATCAAAGGTTAAATTTTCATAAGAAACGGACGCTCATACCTATTCATCTAAAGGCCTAAAATGCGCGAAGTAACAGCAGCGCTTTGATTCAAAACGGCCAACAATTATTGGCGTCCCCTTCGCGTAACGAGGGGTAATGAGCTCAAATAAACCAAGCGCAACAATTGATATGCAGCATTATCACCACTTAAGCCTAATGCTAGCCAAGATAAAACTTAAAACCTACGCTTTGGCCTGACCAGCCTTCGCAATGGCCACAGCAGCAGAGCGCCTAGCAGCAAAGCAGTAACAAAACTATAAGCCACTGCCATCAGGTTTAAAGGAATACCTGGCTGAAAGTTAAGGCTCACTTCGCGTAATAAAGGCCAATTGCTGGGTGAAAACATAAAGCGGGTTTTCTCCAACCAGTTGCCATGTTTAAGCGTTTGCAAGGCCTGCGCTAAACGCTGATACTGCTGCATGGTTTGCTCTTTTAACTGCGCATCACTGCGCACCGCCAAATTTGGATTACGCTTAAAATCCTCAATCATCGCATACACATCGGAGTATTCATGGCGCTGGGCATTTAATTGATAGGCTTCAACCTGTGCCTGAGTAGAGAGAAAATAACCGTTCACCAACTGCAAATAGTCGTTCGCTAACAAAGGAAGCTGAAACGAGGCTAACAATAAAATACTAAACACCAATTTATCTAAGGTATTGATGAACAATTTACCGCTCCTTTAGTTATCGACGTAAGCTGAGAACAGCATAAATTCATAATACGTTACCAGCTAAAATTACGATTTCACACAGTTTCTTTGCCACCCCGTATACCGCACCAAAGCATGCCGCAACCTAGCCTTTTTCTCTGCTAATCAAGGCAATAAGTCAAAGGGAAGCTGGCAGCATGTTTGAGTCCATAGAGGCAAAACTCAGCAACTTAAGTGGCCAGCTTCATTCCCACTACACCAACAACAATAAAACCCAAACTCAACAGCTTAACTAGGCTTAGGTGTTCACCAAACAGCAGGATGCCCGCCAAAGCACTACCGATAGCACCAATCCCTACCCATATACTATAGGCCGAACCCAGTGGCAGACTGCGTAAGGCTAGGCTTAACAGAAAAAAGCTTATCACGATGCAAGACAGGGTGAACGCGGAAGCAGCAGGATTGCGAAAGCCATCGCTATACTTCAAACCGATGGCCCAAGCGACTTCAAATAGACCAGCCAGAATAAGGAATAACCACGCCATATTTTTAACCTCAAATATGGGGTCGTCCCCTGAATAGATTGGAGCGGTGAGGTCGTCCCCACTTCCCTTTAAGCCAACAATAATAACTTAAGGCTAAGCGGGTCGATAGGGGAAAAGGCAGGTTCATAGCTTGTCCCTGCCCAAAACCGTTAATTAATCTTGCTTTTCAATAATCAGCTTACGATGTGGGAAGGGGATCTCGATGCCATTCTCATCTAAGGCTTTCTTAACGAGTTCAGGCACCGAATATAATACGTTAAAGTAATGTTCGCCTTGGCAAAATGGCCTTACCAAAAAATCCACCGAGCTATTATTAAGGGTTTCCACTTCAACAAAGGGGGCAGGATCTTTAAGAATGTGCGGATGAGCCGCCAACACCGCGTCAATCACCTTACGAACTTGGTCGGTATTTTCTTTATAGGCCACCCCAAAGCGCATATCCACACCCCGCACACTATGATGCGAATGGTTGGTAATTTGGCTGCCCCAAATTTGGCTATTCGGCACAATGATTTGTTGATTATCGAAGGTTTGTAAAATAGTGGTAAATAAATCAATTTGCTGCACTTGGCCAAACTGACTAGCAGCGTTAATAAAGTCACCCACCTTATAAGGGCGGAAGATCAATAGCATCACACCAGCGGCTAAATTAGATAAAGTGCCTTGCAAGGCCAAACCCACCGCCAAACCTGCCGCCCCCAATAGCGCCACAATGGAAGCGGTTTGCACCCCAAAACGATTAAGTACGGCGATGGCTACAAAGGCCAGCACCACGTATTTGCCTAAGCTACCCAAAAAACGAAATAGCGTATCGTCTAATTTTTGGTACTTAGCCCCAATACCGCAGATAAGCCGATCCACTTTGTTGGCTACGAACAAGCCAATAATCAAAATTAAACCAGCAACAAGCACATTGGTAGCACCTGAAACCAGCATGGGAAAATACTGGTTCACATCCAGATTTTGTAGGTAATCTTCCATCTTTCTTCCTTGAATAAATACCGCTCCGCCCACGGAGTGGTAAAGTTAAAAATCCAATACCTTCGCTAAACTCAGCTCTTGGCTCTAAACAGCGAGTTCGCCTGATAATTCTACGACTTAAATTTGAGTCTTGCTGGTAATATTAAGCAAAACGGTCCTTTAAACAGAACTATCCCTGATACTGGCTTTGCGGTAACTAACAATATCTTCGATGCTCAATACTGGCATATCATAAACAGAATAAGACCATGATAGCGGCTAAGAACAAACCTAGCTGCGAGTCCAACGGCGTAGCGCACGACGAAAATTACTCACATCGAAAAAGTTCAGTTGCTGCGCTAACTGCTCATCACTGTAGCCATATTCTTCGCGCAAGTGGAATACTTGCTCTTGCCTCACCTCATCGCAGAGTATGCGATAACAGCTATGGTGCTGTTGCAGTTTTCGTTTGAAGGTAGCAGGGCTCATCGCCAACTGCTCGGCCAATTCAGCTAAGCTAGGTAGGTGTGGCAGCTCTTGGCGCATTAACGTTCGCACTAAACTCAGTAAACCCTGGTTACTTTGGCTCTGTTTAAGCTTGGCCAAGGCCAAACGAAAACGCGTTTCAGAGTGCTCTGGCCACAGAGGCTCTAAATAAGCCACATCGATACTTAAACTACTATAGGCGCAGTTAAAATTCAGCGTTCTTCCTAGATAAACCTCGTATAGTTCTGGCCATGCTGGAGCAGGAAAAGCCAAATTCACTTGCCAAGGTAAGGGCTTGGCCGCTCGCCACTGACAAAATGATAATACCGCAGTAAAAAGCGCTTCAATCAACCAAATGCGAAGTCTTTGCCGGTCGCCACTGGATTTATGCGCCGCCAACTCACCAAAAGCATCTTCCACAAACAGCTGACAGCGTTGTGCCGACAACTGGGTGCGCAGTTTTAACATAGGAAAGTAGATACTGGCGTAGTCTTCTAATATGGCTAAAGCACTGGCTAGGTTCGGTGCATGGCTAAGTAAGTGGGAGTAGTCTTGAAACATTCCCGGAAGCAAACGCTGACCAAACAAAAAGCTCAATTGTTGTTGGCCAGGCAACTTGCTTATATTCAAACAAAGCTGCGCCAACTGTTTGTTGCTAACGCGATATTCACCACTAAACACATCTTCATAGAAGATACTGGTTCGACTCAGTACATAATTAAAATTTAAGCCGCGATCGGCCAGTAAATCTAAAAGCAGCGCCAAATGCCCTTGCGCCGGAATATAGGCCTGTTCACGCTCCCACCAGCTCAAGGGCAGGTTGCCAAAACTGGGCTGAGATTTAGTCATTAGCCTGTTTATTCTCATCCAAATCGTCAAGCGCTTGGTTTAGCAATGTTTGCACTGCCACAGCCGATGACGAAGCAGCGCCGCCCATTGCCAAGCCGCTATCTATGGCTAGCCGACAAGCCTGCGCCTCACCGACAACTGGCAGGCTAAAATTTTCGATATTTTGCTTAAGTTCAACTGCCAGTTTGCGAGCCTGCTCAAGCTGTACCTCACTGAAAACAATCACGAAGCGAGCACCAGCATAGTGACACAACAAGTCATTTGACCGCAGGCTAAGCAGTAGCAACTCGGTGACCATCAATAACAGTGCATCGGCCTGCTTAGAGCCATGTTGATGCAGCAAATGATTAAACTGACGAATTTCAATTAGCAACAAGGCAGTATGTTGCCATTGAGGCAAGTTACCGCTGCGTTTTAACAGGGTGTGCTTCAAATATGCCAAATCAGGAATATGTAGCGACTTATCTAAGGCGCTAGGATGACTAAAAATATGCTGCCGTTTGCTCAGATACAAATTGGTGGTGTGTTGCTCGCGGCGCCAACACCAAAATGCAGCCGTAATAAGCAACAAACCAACCGGGCTCGCCTCTAACAAGCTGTCCCATTGAATGTGTTCGGGCAAGCGAATAAATTCATCCAGAAAATCCTGTACTAAGGCTAGGTCAAGCATGATTAAACCCAGAGCAAATAAATGCGTGACCCGCCCTTTGGCTCGCACCGACAAGATCAACAACAACCAGCATAAGACCAACAAGGCACTCAGTCCCTCGCCCACAATATCGACCCAGTCCCATTCTGTGGGCAGCTTGAACTCGCCTACGTAACTATTCAATACAAATTGAGCAGCCAATAGCAGCATTAATAGCAACAACCAATACCAGTACTGCTTCAGCGCACTAAAAAATGCAGCCACTTGGTAATAAATTCTTATTAGGGCATCTGCCACTGTCACCTCCTCTCTGGCACGTCTAAAGTGCTAAACGCCCAGAGAGTAACAGTCAACAATACAAGAAATATGAAAATAGTCTGAATAGCTCAGCCTTTTTCAGTCATTTGGGCAGTTTTGTTAGCGCTAACTGAGCTCGTGGCCGCCAAAACGCTCACAACCATAGTGCGTAGCTTAAGCTCAGTTTGCTCAATCCCCCTCACCACTTAGTCACAACAGCTCAATAAGCGCTAACAAAGGGGTCAAAGCAGCGATTTCGCGGTTTTAATGCGTTGTTATGTCACAAAAAAGTCATCTCAGTCTTTTAGCGTTTAGCCACATTTTTAAACCCACAAAGGAAACTTTAAATGCGTATTCTTGCTCTTAGCAGCGTATTACTTGCCGCCGGCCTAAGCGGCTGTGGCAGCGATAACACTAGTCAAACCAATCCTGAAGTTTTGCTAACTAGCGAGCTGAAAACATCCCATAGCTATGAAGATATTGCCGATGCTGCAGTCTGGCAGTCGGCCAGTGACGCCTCTCAAGATTTATTGTTAGTCAGTTTGGAAGGCGATGGTGTGGCTCTATTTGATACCCAAGGTCAACAGCTATTACATGCCGAACTAGGCGAAGTGACCAGCGCCGATCTGCGCTACCAGATTACCGCCAGTAACGGTGACAGCATAGATCTGGTGGCTTTAGCTTTAGCCGATGAGCAGAGCATTGCTTTTTACTCCATTGCTCATCAAGCCAAGGCCGAACCAGAACTACTCAGCCTTGGTCAATTGGTGCTCGACTTTCCTGCCGAAGCGCTCTGCCTCTACAAAAATACCACCACCAGCGAGTTAAGCGTTATTGGCGTTTCCGATTTAGGCATTGCTAAGCAGTACAAGCTTCATTATGACGGCGCCAACATCAATAGCACCATTGTTGACGTAAACGGCTTTCCACAAGCGGTACGCGAACTTAACGTAGGCGGCAAACTTAGCGCTTGTGCGGTTGATGATGAAACCGCAAACCTGTATATCGCCGAGCAAAATGTGGGCATTTGGGCTTATGGCGCCGACGCAGAAAACGTTAAAGAGCGTAAACTGGTCGACAGTGTAGCACCGCTGGGCCACCTACAAGAAATTGAAGGCATCGACCTGAGCTATCAGCAAGATGGCAAGGGTTATTTGATAGTTGCCGACGAAGGTGCTGGCTTATTGTTTTATCAGCGCGACGATTTAAGCTTTAGCGCCCAAACCACGGTTGCAGGATTCGATGAAACCAAAACCTTAGCGGTAGCACGAGACGGCTTGTGGTTAGGCAACAGCGAACTTGAGCAACCACTGTACGAAAAACTCGCTTATGCCAGCCTTAACTTACTACCAGAACTAGCCAGTGCCCCTATCGAATCCAGCCTCAGCCACCGCGAGCTAAGCAATAGCAATATCAAATTGGTGAAGTCTAATGGCGAAACCGAAGCGGTAGACGACGATGGCGACGCCGCCGATGACCCCGCTTTTTGGCTCAACCAAGATGACCCTAGCGCCAGCTTAATCATTGCCACCAATAAACAAGGCGGGTTAATGGCTTACAAGCTAAACGGTGAGCTGGTGCAATACTTAGAAGAAGGGGAGCCTAATAACGTTGATTTACGCCAAAACATCAGCAATTGGGATGGCTCAAGCTTCACTCTTGCCGCAGCCTCTAACCGCGAACTCAATACCATTAGTCTTTATCAAATTCAGGCAGCCAGTAATGGTCAAGATCCCATCGTTAAGCTGCCCGCACTAGGTGAACAACTAGACCAAGAGCAGCTGGTCTCTTCGGTGGATGAAGTCTATGGCCTATGTATGTATTTGGCCGCCGATGATACCCCCTATGTGTTTGTAAACGGCAAAAATGGGGTAATTGAACAATGGCGTTTAAGCCCTAGCGAGCAAGGTATTCATGGGCAAATGGTGAGGCAGCTGCAAGTGGCTAGCCAACCCGAAGGCTGCGTGGTTGATGACCAAACCGCCACGCTATATGTGGGTGAAGAAGATGTAGGTATTTGGAGCTTTAACGCCGATGAAGCCGCTAGCACCGAAGCCACCGCCTTCGCTAGCGTTGATGGGCAACAGCTGGTCGCCGACGTCGAAGGGCTAAGCCTGTATGACGACGGCACCAATAAATACCTAATCGCTTCTAGCCAAGGTAATAACAGCTACGTGCTGTATGATCTAAATCAGCAGAACAAGCTGGTGGGTAGTTTTGCGATTATTGCCGACGATGAACAAGGTTTTGACGGGGCCAGCGATACCGATGGCATCAGTGTTACTGCAGCCTACCTTGGCGAAGCCTACCCTGAAGGTTTATTTATTGCTCAAGACTGGTACAACGTTGACCCAAGCTACGCGCTACTAAATCAAAACTTTAAGTTAGTGAGCTTTCAGCAAATAAAACAAGCCTTTGAACTGCCATAAAGTGGAGTAAGCCAAGCCGCTGGCTTAGCGGCAAATCAACATAAGCACTAGTAGGCCACAAACTGCCGTGGCCTACCGCTTTCAGTGCTTAAGAGGCGCTTAACTTAGCCTTACGTTTTTTCCAGCTACGCTCATTTAAAGCCAGTGCGGCAATAATAATTCCCGCCCCCATGCTAAGACGCAGTACATCGGCGTCATGATTCCAAATTAATAGATTTACAGCGATACCCGCGGGGATCAGCAAGTTATTGGCAACCGCCAAGGCCCCCACGTTGACTAGGGTTGCCCCTTTATTCCAGGCAAAATAACCTACACCCGAGGCAATCGTGCCCAAATAAATCAAAACTCCCCACTGGGTATGGGTGGTGGGCAGTTTCTCGCTATTACCTAACAGCGCAAAACCAAGTAGAGCCACTAGCAGCGCGCCAATGAAAAACCAAGCGAATACCGTGCGCTGCTCTAACTGCAAACTAGAGTTAGCCATTAAGCGCTTATAGCCCACTTGGCCGCTAGCAAAACATAGGTTCGCGCCCTGTACCAATAAAAAGCCAGTAATAAAACCTTGGTCAATACCCTGATAGCGGATCGCCACCGCGCCCAAGGTCGCAATAAACGCACTGAGCAAAAATTGCCAGTTAAAGCGGCGCTCCAGCACATCGTTTACCAGAGTCACATAGATCGGCGTCATCACGGTAAATAGCAACACCTCGGGTACCGATAAATACAAGAACGACTGATAATAAAAGCCATACATGCAGCCCAGCTGAATCGCCCCTATCACCATCAGCTTAAGGGCCATGTTCGGCCTTAGCGACTTAGGTTTTAAAAATGGCAGAAATACCAAGGTGGCAAGGGCGATGCGCAGCAGTACCGAGAACCAAGCGTCCACTTGGCCGGCTAAATAGACGCCAATCAAACTAAAGGAAAAGGCCCACAATAAGGTTACAGCTAACAGGTATTGCATAATCACTCTTGGCTAAAAAATAAAAGCTAGAGTGTAATGTTTATAAAAATTAAGCCAAGTAAAGAATCACTTTTCTCTGCTAGAGCCCAACCAAGCTAAGTATTGCTGACGTAATCTGTCAGCGAATAAACAGTTTTTCGACTTCATTTTCAGTGGAAAAACTGCCAGAGTATGGGCAAATTTTTATCGAGTTGTAACTATGTTTAACAGCCCCTCCGAGGCCTTCTCTGCCTATCTAGCAATGCCAGAAAGACTTCCTCAAAATCGCGGCCAACAGGCTAATAGAGTGATTCAGCAAATCACTGATTTAATCGACGATATAGATGTATTTCTATTTGATGCCTACGGCGTACTCAACGTTGGTTCAAGCCCGATTGCTGGTGCCTGTGAGCAAATTGCCCAATTACGAGCAGCGGGAAAGATGGTCATGGTAGTAACCAATGCTGCCACCCAAAACAAGGCCCAGCTGGTTGAGAAGTTTCAGCGTTTCGGTTACGACTTCAGCGAGCAAGAAATCATTAGTAGCCGTGAAGTATTGATGCAAGCCATGGACTTAAGCGGCAGTAAAACCTTAGGCGTGATTACCCTTGATGAATTTCGTCTTGATATTGAACGCCCCTGTTTCTACCCCCAAGAGCCTGAGTTTTGGCAAGCCGAAGAGTTTTTATTCTTAAGTGGCCAAGCTTGGAATGAGCAACGCCAGCAGCGCTTTATTCAAGCACTCAATCTCCAACCGCGTACCGTGTGGGTGGGCAACTCCGATCTAATTGCACCACTTGAAGATGGCGTTTCCCAAGAGCCAGGGAGTTTTACCCTGACCCTGCCCGAAGCACTCTACCCCTTGGTACGCTGCTACGGCAAACCCTACGCGCCGATTTTTGACGAAGTCTTAAAACGCATTAGTGCACAACGAGGCTCGATAGCAGCCAAACGTATCGCCATGATTGGCGATACCTTACATACCGACATTCTCGGCGGTAATGCGCAGGGCTTCACCACGGTATTAGTCACCCAACACGGCTTTTTACGCGGGCTAGACGTAACCAAGCATATTACCTTAAGCCAAATCAGCCCAGACTTTCAGCTAGCCTCGATATAAATCCAAACTAGCTGATCGCCACTAAGGCTTAAGCCTTAAGCGCTGGGTAAGTCAAACCACAGCGCTTCCAGAGGGTAGTCGTCAGTCAACAGTACTACAGGGTCCCCGGAAAATCCCGCGCCGTCACCCGGTCGAATATGATGCAGGGCTCGCCCGTCCTGCTGTATCTTGGCTGCGCCAGACACCACATGTAAGTAGCCACAAGCCTTCATCACTTCTAAACGGAACTCGCTATGCGCCGGAAGCAGCAAGCGATATAAGGCGGCATCTTGCTTCATCAATAACGAACCATCTCGACCATCGGGAGTGACTAAGGGCGTGAGCGTTTGACTCTGCTGAATATTGGCCTGTTGATAGGCTGGCGACAAACCGAGCTGTTGAGGCTTAAGCCAAATTTGTAAAAACTCCAGAGGCTCAGAGTCGGAGGCATTAAATTCAGAATGACTCACGCCGGTTCCTGCGCTCATAACTTGAATATCTCCCGCCGGAACCTGATAGCGATTGCCCATGCTATCCACATGCTCAACCACGCCTTTAGTGACATAGGAAATAATTTCCATATCTTTATGCGAATGAGTGGCGAAGCCTTTGGCAGGAGCCACTGTATCTTGATTGATCACCCGTAACACCGAGTACCCCATGTGTTCAGGGTCGTAATAATTGGCAAATGAAAAACTATGTTGGCTTTGTAACCAACCTAAATCAACGGAACCACGCTCTGAGGCGGGTCGAAAATAATCCATAGGAATCTCCGCTACAACACTCTTTGCCCAAAAAACTAGTCTGTAATCCTTATACGCCACTAAGGCACAAAGCGTTTAAAACAAAACCCAACAATAAACCACAGGCTTAACAGGCAAGACTAATTTCGATAATACCGTGTATAAGTATGGGTATAGCTGAGCCGTTTGGATACTATTTTGTAGAAATTTGCTAAACTTACTGCGCTTCGCAGCGGGCTTTATTTGCCCTATTGGCATAGTTGCCAAACCACTGCGTGGTATTAGCCTATGAACACCTTAATTTTGCCCGTTAACGTGGTTATTTTAAACAACAAGGTTCAAGCACTATTCACTCAACAGGAGGACACAAAATGATTGTATTAAACACCCTACGGGCTCAGGAACAGGCTTCCTAACTCCTTCCTGTTAGCCCGGTTATCACCGGGGCGACATTGCCCCCTCTAAACATTTAGAAAGCACCTTAGTGCTTTGGGGTAAATAATGAGTAATTGTTTTTCTCTATCTCAACTTGGATGGAAGGCCTTCTTTCATCAACAACTCAACCTAGAACAACTTGAACAAGGTTTTGCCGCTCGCGTATTTGCACAGCATCGCAGCCACTACTTGCTAGCCACAGAACAAGGATGGTTAGAGCTGCCCGTAAGCAGCCAACAACCGCCAATAACCGTGGGTGACTGGTTATGGTTACATAATCATAAAGGCGCTGTTCGCTTGGTAAAGCTACTAGAGCGCAGCTCGCTATTTAGCCGTAAGGCCGCTGGCCCAAGCGCACAGCAGCAGCTAATTGCCGCTAATGTCGACACCGCCTTCATCGTTTGTTCGCTGAATAATGACTTTAATCTCAATCGCATTGAACGCTATCTCAGCTTAGCCACTGAGGCGCAAGTTGAGGCGGTAGTGGTACTTAGTAAGGCCGATGGCTGCGCCGATCCACAACGCTACGTCGAGCAAGTTCAAGCGCTTAAGCCAATGTTAAATGTGTTGGCCATAAATGCGCTCAACAGTGAGCAAGTGCAAGCCTTAAGTGCTTGGTGCAAAGTGGGACAAACGGTGGCGTTTTTAGGCTCATCAGGGGTTGGCAAATCAACCCTGGTTAACAGTTTGCTGGGCGAACAGCGAAATGCCACCGGCGCCATTCGTGAGGACGATAGTAAAGGTAGGCACACCACCACGGCCCGAGCGCTGCTGCAAATGCCCTCTGCGGGTTTACTGCTAGACACCCCGGGCATGCGCGAATTGCAATTAAGCGACTGTGAACAAGGGGTAAAACACACCTTCGATGAAATTAGCCAACTGGCCGAAGACTGCAAATTTGCCGACTGTCAACACCAGAGCGAACCGGGTTGTGCGGTGCAGCGCGCAATCAGCCAAGGGCAACTAGACCCTAGGCGATTGAGCTCTTATCAAAAATTATTACGCGAACAACAGCTTAATGCCGCCAGTATCGCCGAGCGGCGAGCCCACCAGCGAGACTTAAGCAAGTTGTATAAACGGGTACAGCAACAACATAATAAACGACAGCACTAAATAAGCGCTGTTTAGCGATAGCCTTGGCTATCGTTTTTTTTATCAAAAAAGATAAAACTGTGCTGGTAGCCCGCATTTATCCAGAACTATTCAGATAAAATCTTTGGGAATTAGCCGATTAGCTGTAGGAGACCATGTATGAAACGAGTATTACTGAGTGTTTGTTTATTGGCAGCAGGCCAAGTATATGCTGCTGATGCCCCCCTGCCTCCCGCTCAACGTTGGTTAGATAGCGTAAGCGATGAGCTAGCACCCTTTTGGCTTCACCAAGATGCTTATGGCTCTCCACTTGGCAACTTCCCTACCTTCCGCTGTAATGATGGCTCAGCCTATCAAACTAGCCAAAGCTGCGATGAACTGGCCAATGCACCACAATGGATGGCCGCGCATTTAAATGAAAACTATACTCGAATGCAAGCCCGCCATACCTTTGTTTATGGGGTGATCTTTCATTTAACCGGCGACCCGCAGGCCTTAAAATTGGCCAAAGCCGGCGTCGACTACCTGCGCAGCCATTTACTGGAAGAGCCTGGCTCGGTAATTAGCGTCACCGAGCAAGGTAAGTCACAATTCTCCGCAGCGCAGCGCACCACTCAAGACCTAGCCTACGCCCAATTAGGCATGGCCTTTTACTACTACTTAACCGGTGACCAAGCGGTACTGGCCGATCTCATTAAAGTAAAAAACTATATTTTTGAGCAGTATTGGGACGAACAAAACCAGCGCTTGCGTTGGGTTAATGCCCCTTCTAGCAATGGCCAAGGCAATGAAATAGAACTGGTGGCTCAACTGGACCAAATCAATGCCTACATGTTGTTAATTTCACCTTTGTTACCCGAGCCGGAAAAGAGCCGCTGGAATGCCGACCTCAGCGCCCTGCTGAATACCCTCATGCAGCAATTTCTCAGACCCGATAATTTTCGCTTCTGGGGGACTAAACATGGCGAGGATTACCAGCAAGACTCAGCCCGCCACAATGACTTTGGTCACACCGCTAAAGCATGGTGGATGAGCTGGCTAGCGGCGGAGTACCTTGGCGATAACACCTTAGCGCAAAACAGCATCAAGGGACTTAAGGCCACCTTGAATGCGGCCTTCATCGAAGATGGTGAAGGCGGCTGGCGACGCTTGCCCAATGGTGCCCCGGCGATTTGGTGGGAATATGCCGAGCTTGACCAAGCCGCGGCCAGTTTAGCGCTAATTGAACCCGAAACGAGCCGCTATTTAAGCCGCACCTATCCGCAATGGTTCCAACGCTTTGTTGCCAGTGATGGAGGTACCTATCCGGTTGCCTACCAAGGGCTAAAAATTCATCTATGGAAGAGTGATTACCATGCCTTAGAGCATGCCTTAGTCGCCTACATCAGCAGCGCTCAATTAAACGGCGAAACGGCTCGTTTATTTTTTGCCATGCCAGAACAACAAGCCCAACTTCGCCAACCCTATTTCTATCGAGCACAGACGATTAAAGCTAAAACCGTCGGCCACTGGCAAAACCTCGCGATAAGCCAGGTCAGCTATCAAGGCATCGGCATTAAGCACTAAGTAAACCACGAAGGACTTAGCTTAGCCCTGCTAAGTCCTTATCTTCTCGCTCTTTTCAAATCTCAGTTTTGCAGTCAACTTCGCAAATTCACGATTATTTGATGAAAGCCTTTAATGCTTCCTTCGACACCCTTCACATCTGCTCAACAGGGCCTACAATAAGCGGCTAAACACTGTGAAAACCATGGAAAACCACATGCAGCAAGATGCTCAAGTCACCTGTATTTGGCCCGCCGAAGCTCAGCTCGGAGAGGGCGTAGTATGGATAGAGGCAGAACAAGCACTTTACTGGGTAGATATTATTGGCCAAACCCTGCACCGTTATCATCCCGCTAGCGGCGAACGCCAAAGTTGGCCGCAAGACTCGATGATTAGTGCCATATTACCCACCCAAATTAACAGCCAGCCTGCTACCTTTGTGGCCTGTTACGCCGATGGGGTAAAATTGCTGCAACAACAGCAACGTTTTCCACTGATTCAACCAGAGCCAGAGTTGAGCAACAATCGCTGTAACGATGCTTGGGTGGCTCCCAATGGCGATTTTTGGTTTGGCACCATGGATAAAGACATCAAAACTGCGTCTGGCCGCTTTTACCGACTCACTCCAGAGCTAGAGCTAAGTGCCGAGCCTACGCGTTATTGGGTCACCAATGGCCCTACATTTAGCGCTCAGCAAGGCTATGGCTACTTTGTTGACACCGAAAACTTTCTGATTAAACGCGCCGCTTTAGCCGCTGATGGAAGCTTGTTAGCCATGCAAGACTGGTTAGAGATTGACCGAAGTTTTGGTAATCCTGATGGCATCACTCTGGATGCCGAGCAGCACCTATGGGTAGCCCATTATAACGGCGCTAGAATTAGCCGTTATACGCCTGAAGGTAAGCTGGAGCGACAAATCGCCATTCCTGCCTTAAACGTCACCAAGTGCGCCTTTGGCGGAGCGGATCTATCGACTTTATATGTGGTAACCGCGCGTGATGGCATGAGCCCGCAGCAACTAGAACAGTATCCACTCAGCGGCGGTCTATTTGCCATAGAATTAGGCGATATTAAAGGCTTAAGTACACCGCATTTTGCTATAAAAGAGTGGCCAAATGCTTAATTGCCCGGCAAAGCTCAAATAACTAATTTGAGCTTTGCCGCCAATAAAACTAAAGAGCTAAGCAATCTTGGTAAGTATTTACCTTGCCAACAAAACCATTACGCCCTTTCAGGTCAACCAATAAGCCAAAACCATATTTTAAGGGTTCATCACTTAGGTCTTCACAATATTGTTTTAATAACCTTTTGGTAATTTTTGCAGCTGCTTGAGCATTCCACTCCATTGAAAACTTCAATAAACGATATTCATAAACAATCACATCATCGGCCATATAACAGTGAGCTTTCACCGCATTGTCTCGATAGTTTATTTGCGCACATTCCTCAGTTATCTGCTCACGCAAGGTTTCTTTGTACGGCGCATTGAGTTCGGTATGATAAGCTGCGACAGCTTCTTCAACGGTAGGCGTTGAAGCACAAGCCGCCAGGCCAAAGCAGATACTCGCAATAATAAGTTTTTTCATTATCTCTCCTTGATAATTAATTTTATCACTAAATCATATATACCCATAAAAATCAATGAATTATAAAAATACAATCAAGATTGAGCCTTGCCTAGCGCACAGCTAATCACCGAGCCTAAAATAGGAGGTTTAAACACCGCCTATTAGTGACATTGTTATTTTGCCTAAGTACTTTTATCTAAGTTTGCTTGGTGCTGTAAATGTTCAATAAACACTGGGATTTTTTTTGCCAAGTGTTTTCTAGACGTATAAAAGGCATACAAGACCAAATCTTCAGGCTCATACTCCATTTTTACCGTTTCCAGAGAGCCAGCATTTATTTCATGACAACAGGATTCGGTTGGTAGTATCGCAAATCCCAAACCAGCTAATGCGCCTGATTTAGCTAAATAGCCACTATTGACTTTAAATGAAGACCGAACCTTTTGAGTAATAAGCTCACCTTTGGCGTTTTTGAAGACCCACGGCGTTCCATTTAGCGCGGTAAAACTATTGATACACGGAACGTACTTCAAATCGGTAACCTGAAAAAGCCTAGGATACGCTTGTATCAGTTTAGGGGATGCCAGCACAGCGCTTGGCCAACGCTTAATCTCTTTAGCTACCCAATTATTGTCTTCAAGCTTTCCTCGATGAAAACTCAAAATAATGTCAAAGCCATCAAGTAAATCCTCTTTCGGGCTAATGCTCGTATCACAACATAACGAAATTGAAGGATATCGAGTACAAAAAGACACCATTGCTTGAGCTAAAGCAGGCGAATCAGGCATGAGAACGTTGAGCTGCCCCATCACTTCATGAGAGTGCTGAGTCACCTCCTCAAGAGCATCATTAAGCTTGTCCAGCAATGGCTGCGTTCGAAAATAAAGCTGTTCTCCCGCATTCGTAGCAATGACTCTGCGTGTGGTTCTGTCAAATAGTCGAATATCCAGTCGATCTTCCAGCAAAGCAATGTGGCGACTGATATTTGATGTAGGCAAACTTAGAAATTCTGCCGCCCGCTTAAAGCTGTTGTTCTCATAAACGCAGTGAAAACTTTTTAACCACTGTTGGTCAATCTTATTCAGCATCTCATTTAATCCCATTAAATTGGATTATAAAACCCATATAAGACACTTTATTACCAGAAACAGGCTTATACAATATTTCTCGCTAAAGTGATTTGAAGGTGTCTTCCATGAGTTGGTTAGAAAAACTATTAAATAAGAAAAATATTATCAGTACACGTAAAGCAGCGATTCCAGAGGGGGTATGGGTTAAATGCCCTTCCTGTGATCAGACCTTGTACCGCATCGCCCTTGAGAAAAATCTGGAGGTGTGTCCAAAATGCGATCACCATATGAGGATGGGGGCTCGCCGTCGCTTAGAGCACTTTTTGGATACAGGCGAGCGAGTAGAAATTGCCAGTGTCTATGAACCGAAAGATTTGCTGAATTTTAAGGATCAGAAACGCTATAAGGAACGTCTTGCTTTGGCCCAGAAAAGTACAGGAGAAAAAGATGCTTTAGTTGCGATAAGAGGAAAACTTATGGGCTTACCTGTTGTGGCCTGTGCATTCGAGTTTTCTTTTATGGCTGGCTCAATGGGCTCGGTTGTAGGTGCTCGTTTTGTTCAGGCTGTTGAAACGGCGATTGATGCAAATTGTGGATTAGTTTGCTTTTCTGCTAGTGGTGGCGCTCGTATGCAAGAATCTCTGATGTCGTTAATGCAAATGTCAAAAACCAGCGCTGCGTTAAATCGTTTATCCAGTCGAGGCTTGCCTTACATTTCGGTATTAACCGACCAAACGCTGGGCGGCGTTTCAGCAAGTCTAGCCATGCTAGGTGACATTAATATTGGCGAGCCGAAGGCAATTATCGGCTTTGCTGGACGCCGTGTGATAGAACAAACCGTTCGAGAGAAATTACCCGAGGACTTTCAGCGAAGTGAGTTCCTTTTAAAGCATGGTGCTATAGACATGATTGTAGATAGACGCGAGATGCGCAAACGCGTTAGTGGACTAATCGCTAAGATGACAAATTCGAGAGATGCTTAGCTTATGGGCTCTGTAACAAAGTAGATATAGCGACCAAAATAAAACCCCACTCATGGTACTATCCCTATAGGTAAACACAATCTTGCTTCAAAGCATGGCCGGTAACAAAGTAAGAAAGAATTCAATGCATATTTGGCATTTGAGACAAAAAACGGGAACCCGGGGCTTTAATTTTCTACATTATTGCTATGATCGCTGTTTGCGTATTTTTCTTAATTGTTCGAGAGTATTGAGCCATTTAAGCGTTGGCCCACACGTCGCCTAAAACAGCTAAAACAAATTCGCCACGCTATTAATTTGCGGAAAAATCGAATTAAGTAATTACGTAACAATAGCTTGGCTTCGGTGGCCGCTTTGCTCACTACTGAAAGCTGAGCTAGTTGTAATGGGATCATCATGGAAGAATTATCAGGTGGTAGAAAGTCGGCTATCTATCGGTATGGTGATGTGGTTTATCGACCTCTTCAGCCTTGGAGCCCGACGATTCATCAATTATTGAAGCATTTAGAACATTCAAATGTGCATCAATGTCCTAGATTTATTGGGATAAAAGAAAACCAAGAAATTTTAAGTTTCATTACTGGTGATACATATAACTACCCGTTAGTGGGAGCTATAACTTCAGCCGAGGCGCTCACTTCAGCTGCTAAACTACTACGAAAAATCCATGACGCCACAGCTTCATTACTGTCTCAGATGGACCTTAGTAAACAGCAGTGGATGCTTGAGCCAAAAGAGCCATTTGAAGTTGTTTGTCATGGTGACTTTACTCCATACAACGTCGCTCTTTCGAAAAATTTAGTGGTCGGTGTGTTTGATTTTGATACTGCACATCCTGCGCCAAGGGTATGGGATTTGGCTTATTCTGTTTATTGTTGGTCTCCGTTTAAAACTCACAGTCTTGATAAGTTAGGTTCAATTAAAGAGCAAGTTGCCAGGGCAAAACTTTTTTGTGATAGCTACGGGGCTACAGCCCCTGAAAGAGAACAACTAACCGATATGATGGTTGCGCGTTTACATGCTCTAATCTCTTTTATGCGTAAAGAAGCTGAAAACGGCAATGAATTCTTTGTTGCCAATATCGAGCAAGGT
This sequence comes from Agarivorans sp., assembly GCF_050295395.1. Lineage (NCBI taxonomy): Bacteria > Pseudomonadati > Pseudomonadota > Gammaproteobacteria > Alteromonadales > Alteromonadaceae > Agarivorans > Agarivorans sp. The sequence continues at coordinate 7,284 of NZ_JBNKPP010000151.1, read as the reverse complement.
CATCTTCAATCGTATCTACAAGACATAGAGTACATCTCAATAAACAAGCAAAAAATTCAGCTCGCCGTGTGCAACAAATAAACGACTAAGAACGTTTCCTCAATACCCTTCTTCAACCTCAAGCTATCGGTGATACAGGTCATAAAATCTAAGGGTAATTTCAAAATAGCAGAAACGGCTCTAATGAAACGTTTACCTACATTAAAAACCGCTTCTTAAAAGCGCTATCTAAGTTGTTACACACTAATCAATATAGTTTTGATAACGTTGATATTGCTGGCTTTTAACGAAGTCTCTGCCGGCGCTAAATGCCACAAAATCGCTACGGCTAAAGGCCAAAGCAAAACGATCATATAACACCTTCAAAACTAACTCGGCTTGTTGGTATTCCCCCGCAGTTATTGAGCTATCAAGCAACCCCAAATAGGCAAAGGACTCATTGGGGAAATTTAAAATACCCTCTACTAATAAGGCTTCAGCCTGAGCTTGCTCCCCCTTAGCTCGGTACAACTCTGCGAGCTCCATTTGCATCCTGACATCAGCCAACACCGACTTGGGCAATACTCGCAAACAAGCTTCGGCTAGCTCGTATTGCTGCTGGTTGTAATAGTAAGCAAAAAAACGCGGGTGAATTGGTTGCTGCTTTTGCATATAAATCACAAAGGGGGCAGGCAATACCATCTGGGGATTATCGGTATAAGCTTGCATGATACCGCTCAGCACCATGCCGTGGAATTTAAGCGGCTTCGGCAAGTCGTTGTAAGCAAACATCAATTGAGTGTAATTGGCTTGGCGCATGTAGTTAAAAAAATCACCTAAACGCTCTAGGCGCTGTTGTGGATGCTGACGCTGATAGCTGTCCATATCAACAACTAAGTCGAAGGTATCCTGGGCACCAACACCGCTATTGAGATTGAACATATCCACTATGGCACCTTCAAACCACGTAAAACGGTAGTAGGCATAGCCTTGTTTCGTCACTAAGCGGTAGTAACTCACCATTATGGGTTCAGAGCTTTGCTCACTGGCGATATACTTCCATTTTTGCTCTCGGCTATTAAACAGTGCCGCTAGTGTTGAGTCGATAATCGCAGAATAGGTGTTGGCTAAACCCTCTCTTTGTTGAGTATTTAGGCTTAACTGGTATTGCTGTTCTAGATAATCGAGGCTCTTCTGCAGATCAAGGCGCCCGCGCAATGCTGTTTCGCCATGTTGATTTAAGGCTGCGGCAAAATTAACAAAATAGCGACCACTGTATAGTGCCACCGGACTATCCTTGGTAACCGATGCAAGCACTGTTGGTTGTGAAGTATTTGAGCTCTGCGGGTCACTGGCACAAGCACTTAACAGCAAGCCTAAACAACTTAGCACTATCCATCTCATTGCCATTCCCCCTGCTGCGCTTGCTTTTTATCTAACAAATAATTTACTAATTTAGCCATGGAGTCATAGGCCTTATCCTCGGCGGCATGATCGATGCTGTAAGCAAACTCTAAATGCTTTCTGGCTTGGCGGATCAACTTGGCGTAGTCCTTCACATCTTCAGCTTTCACCGCTATCGCTTTATTTTGGTAGCTTTGCTGGTAGCGAATCAGTCGGTTTTGGTAATCAAAACGGGATTGCCATTTAAAGTAATCATCTTGCAGCTCTTGCTGTTGGTTTAAGCTAGTAAAATCAATATCGTAGGGTAATTGCAAAGTGATATTTTGCTGCACCGAGACCAAAGGCCCCAGTAGGTAGGCTTGTTGGCGGTTTAGCTTTTTAGGTACCTTTAAATAATGCTCAACACTATTGGCAATCAAGTGAAACACTGTTTGCTCTTGCTGCTCCCAGAAATTTTTCACCAAATACTGCTCACTGATCTGCAAACGATTGGAAATTACATCATCGTTTACCTCCATGTCGCCTAAGCGACTGAGTGAAGGATAAAAACGTTGATAGTAATCAACCGAAGATTTAGCCAAGCGCTGCTGACTTTGATTGGCTAGCTGATAACGCATTCTATCGGCTTCTAACCCGGTAAATACGCTGCTTACTTTAAACTGAACCGGAGAGCGAAAATCACTCGCGATAAACACTTGTTCGACACTTAGTGTATTGTCTGCGGCTGTTAACTCGGGAATTGCCACCAGCTCTTGCGTACTGGGTTTCACCACCAAGGCCTGACCAAAGGCGGCTGGCACTATGCTTTCCAATAACGAAGCCTGATAAGCATTGGTGGGGTCAATCCAGTAGTCTTGCTGCCGATAACGCAGCAACACAATGGCATGGTTAAAAGCATTATAGCTAGGTAAGTGCTCACTCAAAGTATCGCGAAGATAGCTAGAAACCAACACCGGATAAGCCTCTACATCCAAGGCATTTAAGGCTTTCACCAATAACAAAGACTTATCTTTACAGTCGCCGTAACGGTTACTTAAAACCGCCGAAGGAGCCTGAGGACGATGCGAGTTTTGACCAATTTCAACGCCCAAGTAACGGATATCTTGTTGCACAAAACGAATAGCCTCTTCAATGGCTAACTTGGTGGGCTGTTTCTGCAACTCGGCCAACCATTGTTGAAACGCAGCCGAGGGAGTGTGCGCGGGTTGAAATAGTTGCTCGGCCCACTGCGCCACTGCGCCCCAAGAATCGAAGCTGCTAACTTGCCAACTAGGGGAGATGTTTTGCCAACTGGGGTTTTCCCCATCATCAAAATAGGCGGGCACATCGCTTAAAGAAAGAGAATAACGCACACGTTGTTGCTCACTGTGCTGCTTAGGCTGAAGCTCAAGACGATTAATCTGGTTATGCAGAGGCTGAGACTTAGGGCTAATAATACTCACTTCAACTTGCTTCACCGGCACGTTCCAGCCCAGACTAAAGGTATGACTAAAGTGCTGACCAAACACCGGGTTTTCACCCACTACGCTAAAACTGTAATCGACAATGTCACCAGCGCGTATATCGCGTAACCACAGTTGTAGCTGTTTTTGCCCAGAATAAAGCTTGTTATGTTGTTCCGGCTCGATATCGACGATGCGCACATCTTCAGGATATAGCCGATTCTCCGCTTGACCATCACGAATTATTTCAATGTGGTGTAATTCTAGGTGTTGGAATTCGGGATTAAAACCGATGTAAATATCAGAGTTTTCATCCACCCCCACCTTGTCATTGAGTTGAATACGTAAATGACGGTAATAATGCACATCTTGATTAAGCAGGCTGACTTGGGTATCGGAGAGCAATACCTCCATCGATTCAATTCCTTGCCCCTCGCGACTATCAGCGCTTAATACCGCATCTTTAACCCATTGCGGCTTACTGCTAAGCCGCCACAAAGGAGACTCTGCGGCAAACGATGACGGCGCAACAAACGCCCCAACAAAACTCAAAAATAGTAATACATATAAACGACTTAGCAACACTGTACTGCCCTTGCATTAGCGGATACAAAGATACTAATGACAAATATTTTAAAGATAAAGTTAAAATCAAAACAAACCTACATTGGTGCACAAATTTAGATGATTCATTGACTTAACTCTCTAGCGGCGACTAATAGTAAGCTCTGGATTCTGTGCGCTGATAAAACCTGCTAAGGTAGTTTTTTGAGTCAACATAGGTGGGTCACAATGAACAACAAACTGTCTTACCGACTTTACAGCATTATGTTGCTTGCACTTAGCAGCTTAATCAGCGCTTGTAGCGATAAAGACTGGCGCTCCGCCAGCCGTGAACCCGCCGGCATCGCCCCCGATCCTCAGACTCAACACCAAGCGGTAATTGAATTTTATGCTGCCGATGCCTTTAGCTGGCGAGGTTGGTTTGCAGTACACACTTGGTTAGCGATTAAACCAGAGAATGCCGCCGAATATACCGTCTATGAAGTGGTGGGCTGGCAACGCCCCGGCTTACGCCAATACCAAACCACTACTCCAGACCGCTATTGGTATGGCGCCGAACCAGAAAAGGTATTATCGATCCAAGGTGATAAAGCAGCACGCTTAATTCCTCAATTAAAACAGGTAGTAACGCGCTACCCTTGGGCAGACCAATATCGCTTATTTCCCGGCCCTAATAGCAATACCTTTCCGGCATGGGTGGGCTTACAAATCCCCGAATTAGAGCTGAAGATGCCGTTTCGCGCCATTGGCAGTGCTTATGCTGACTAATTTTAGTATTTAGCGTGGTACCAACTAAATTGACATAGTGACTTGGTAGACGCCACCCAGAACAAGGTATTCCTGCTCGCCCTTTAATACATCGGCTAATAAACCTGGGAAAAACAGCAGCTTAGTCATAGGCACCCTCGCCTCTAAAATCACATCGCCAAAGGATTCACACAACTCTCGCTGATGACTAAAAGAATTTAGATTATTCAGCAGCAACAGGGTTCCCTGTTCTGAGCGACCAAGACGATGATGCTCATCGATATGATTAACGCCACGATACAGCTGGCAATGCTGTTGCTCTGGCCAGCGGCGCTGCACTTCGTACTGGCAAAAGCTGTAAAGCAAATCCAATTGAGACTCCAGCGCATTGCTGTTATACAGCCCCCGCACATAATCTGCCTGATAGGCTTGGTAAGCCTCACTACTGTGACTGCCTAAAGGCTGCCGATGATTTAGCGTAAGCAAGCCAAAACGCGACTCCACCCAGCGCTTTAGCACCGCCGCCTCTTTGCCATCGGCATTAAACATCCAGCCGCGCAACAACCGCAGATAGTCACACTTATCTCTGCGGATCCCGCTATTGGTTTGCAACAGTCCGGCTTCTTCACTTTTACCCAATAAAAACGCCGAACACATATATTGACGAAAATGCACACCACGTTCTTGAGAGCAGGCTATCTCATCCAAGGCTTTGAAAAACTCACCATGTAGCGCCTGCATACCGTCGATCAACAGTGCCACCGGATGCTGCTGATAAATGACTCCCCCCAATACCACTGCCGGAATATTACAGCGGTTAAGCGAACTGTAGGCGAAGGCGGGTAAACACGCTCTCACACGAGTTATTTCAGCGCCTTTGTTCTTTGTCATGGGAAGCTCGGTCATTCGGAGTAATATAAACTTAGGAAATGACTAAATAGGTTTTAGTTTACTTAGCTCAAAGGGAAAAATATTGATGCCTGATCTAAAAAAGCGTTATCAGGGCTGTCTTTTAGGTTTAGCCGCCGGAGACGCAGTGGGAACCAGCGTAGAATTTAAAACCCGCGACAGCTTTCCCCCTGTAATCGATATGCTTGGCGGTGGCCCTTTTGGCCTTCAACCCGGTCAATGGACCGATGATACCTCTATGGCTTTATGCCTTGCTCACTCTTTATTAGAGTGCCAAGGCTTTGATGCTGAAGATCAGATGCAACGCTACAACCGTTGGCGAACCGAGGGCTACATGAGTAGCAATGGCCGCTGCTTTGATATCGGAGTCACCGTGTCGGAAGCACTAAGCCAATACCTTAGTCACGGCGACCCTTTTGCCGGCCCAACGAGTCCTTTTGCCGCGGGTAATGGCTCACTGATGCGCCTTGCCCCGGTGGTCTTGTTCTATAACCCTAACCTAGAACAAAGCCTGCATTTTGCAGGGGAAAGCTCACGCACTACCCATGCCGCTCGCGAGTGTATTGATGCCTGTCGCTACTTTGCTGCGCTACTGTATTGCGCCTTAGCGGGCATGGATAAACAGCAGCTGCTGGCCAACCAATACTACAGCGCTAATACCCGCAAAATAATAGCCCTGCAGCAGCTAAGCTACTTGGACAAAGACATACAACAGATCCGCGGCAGCGGCTATGTGGTTGACAGCTTGGAAGCCGCGCTTTGGTGTTTTGCTCATAGCAATAACTTCAAACAAGCCATTCTCATGGCCACCAACCTAGGTGATGATGCCGATACCACCGCGGCTATCTGTGGGCAAATTGCCGGCGCTTATTATGGATTAGATGGGATCCCTAGCCAATGGCAGGAAAAGATCACCATGGCCGAAGAAATACTACAGTTGGCAGAACAACTATACGCCCATAATGTATGAAGTGAAGGGGTGATAAGCCATTAAAAAAGGTGGCCAAGCCACCTTTTTGTGTTCAAGCTGAGCAGCTTAAAATTAGTTTTTTTGTTCCGCGGCTTGGCAGCAGGCGGCAGTAAACAGCACGTCGGTAGAGCTGTTAAGTGCGGTTTCGGCAGAGTCTTGCAATACGCCAATAATAAAGCCAACCGCCACCACTTGCATTGCTACATCATTCGAGATACCAAATAGGCTACACGCCAAAGGAATAAGCAGTAACGAACCACCAGCAACGCCCGAGGCTCCACAAGCAGATACTGCCGCAACCACACTCAGCAACAGGGCTGTGGCAAAATCAACTTGAATACCCAAGGTATGTACTGCAGCTAAAGACAATACGGTAATAGTAATCGCTGCACCGGCCATGTTAATGGTTGCACCTAGTGGGATCGAAACAGAGTAAGTATCTTCATCTAGCCCTAAACGCTTAGCTAAATCCATATTTACCGGAATATTAGCCGCCGAACTACGCGTAAAGAAGGCGGTTACGCCGCTTTCACGTAAACATTTAAATACCAGTGGATAAGGATTTTTACGGATTTTATAAAATACCAATAAGGGATTCATCACTAAAGCAATCAGTAACATTGAACCGATCAATACCACTAATAGTTGGCTGTAACCCACTAATGCAGAGAAACCAGTTTGAGCGATGGTATTGGCTACCAAGCCAAAAATACCAATTGGCGCTAAACGGATAACAAAGCGAACGATGCTTGAAACACTGCTTGCTACATCGTTAAACAAGGTTTTAGTGGTATCAGAAGCACTGTGCATAGCAATGCCTAAACCTATTGCCCAGGCCAAAATACCGATGTAGTTAGCATTCATAATTGCGCTAACTGGGTTATCAACAATCTTAAACAACAAAGTTTGTAAGACTTCGGTGATCCCCTGAGGTGGATTGGCTGCGGTATCGGTACTCACCAATACCAACTCGGTGGGGAACAAGAAGCTCATGCCCACTGCGGTCAACGAAGCGGCAAAGGTACCAAATAAATACAAATATATAATGGGACGTAATTGCGTATCTTGTCCGCGCTTATGGCTTGCTACCGAGGCAGCCACCAAGACAAATACCAGTACTGGAGCAACGGCTTTTAAGGCTCCTACAAACAGGCTACCTAATAAGCTAAACGAAAGAGCCAGCTCCGGTGCAACAGTGGCAACGATACTACCCAAGACAATACCGATAAGGATCTGCATTACCAGACTACCTTGAGTGATAAATCGAAC
>NZ_JBNKPP010000150.1:0-2572 GCF_050295395.1 Agarivorans sp. | reverse complement strand
CTTCATAGGGCGGCTTTAAGCTTTTTAGTTTCTAGCAAAGACTTACTCGGAGCTGCTCAGTAGCTGTTGCAGTTGCTGGCGCTCTTGCTCGGTCATCTGGGTTTTATTCAAGAAAGGCATATCTTGAGAAACGACGGCTCGGGCAATGATACGTTCCTGCCAGCGCTCTACATCTTGCCAAGTATCTAGCATCACCCCTGCCGGGGCGGCGGTGAAGATGTCATCATGCGGGGTTCGACTATGACAACTGCTGCAGCGCTGCTGCACAATGTCCATCACTTGCTGGTGTTGGGGGCTTAAGCTTTCTACCTGAGCCACCGCGCCGTTGGCTGCCGCGTTACTGTTAAGCTTGCTCCAGCTCACCAGTAAGGCTAATAACAACATGCCTATTGCCCCGCTAACAATAATTGCCGGCTTATGAATACCTTGGTGTTTTAAGTTGAAGAAATGGCGGATCCAAGCACTTAAACCGATAATGACACAGAGAATGAGCCAGCTATGGCTGTGTTGGTAAATCATCGGATAGTGATTACTGATCATCAAAAAGATAACCGGCAGGGTAAGGTAGTTGTTGTGTACCGAACGGCGTTTAGCTTCTAAGCCTGGCTCAGGGTCAACCGTTTCACCCGCAGCCACTTGGGCCACCATTTTTTTCTGTCCGGGAATAATTTTCAGCCAAACATTAGACACCATGATGGTACCAATTAAAGCGCCTACGTGAATAAAGGCACCACGGCCACTAAATAACTGGCTGAAGCCAAAACAGAACAGCGCGCCAATAATCACCAAACAAAGGCTTAAGGCCTGCGGTTTATTGGCTAAGGGGGAGTGCATCAGTCCTTCATAAATTAACCAGCCTAGGGTGATGCCTCCTGCACCCAAAGCAACGGCTTGCAAGCTGTTAAGCTCCATCACTTGAGGGTCAATCAAGTAGGCGTCGGCGCGTAGGTAGTAAATCCAAAATAGCAGCAGGGTGCCACTGAGCCAGGTACTGTAGGCTTCCCATTTAAACCAATGCAGTTTTTCTGGCATGGCTTCTGGGCCCACCTTATATTTGGCTACTTCGTAAAAACCGCCACCATGCACGGCCCATAAGTCGCCTTTAATGCCTTTTTTCTTTTTCCACTCGGGAGGGGTGTCTAAGTTGTTATCTAGCCAAACAAAATAAAAACTGGCTCCAATCCAGGCTATGCCCGCAATTACATGAAACCATTTAATAAATAAGGCTAACCATTCATATATCTGTGGCCACATCGTACTGTCCTTGTTGGTAAACTTGTTGTCCGGCTATATAGGTTTTGGCGATTAAACGGTCATCGCCCAGCGTTGTTAACGCAAATAAGGTGTCACTTAAACTTCTACTGTGCTGTACTCGCTGGCTCAGCATTGGGGTGGCATTCAGGTTCAATACCACAAAGTCGGCTTCTGTCCCTGGGTTCAAATTACCTACTTTGTCCGCTAAACCCATGCTTTGCGCTGCGCCCTGAGTACACAAATACAGTGACTCAAAGGGGTTTAGGCTGGTTTGCTGTAATTGGCAGACTTTATAGGCGTCGGCTTGGTTGGCAAACATGCTTAAGCTGGTGCCGCCACCTACGTCGCTGGCCAGTGCCACCGATACCCCTTCGGCTAGGGCGCGTTGGTAGTTGAACAGGCCGCTACCGAGGAATAAATTAGAGGAAGGGCAAAAGCTAATGGTTGCGCCAGCCTGAGCCAGCGCGCGGTATTCTCGGTCGGTAAGGTGAATGCCATGACCAAATAAGGCGCGCTCGCGCACTAAACCATGTGCTTCATACACCGCTAAGTAATCGGAATGATCGGGAAATAGCTCGTTAATCCATTGCACCTCATGAGTATTTTCTGAAAGGTGAGTTTGAATAAAAGTATCGGGATGCTCATTGGCCAGTTGCCCCGCCTTGGCCAATTGCGCTTCGCTGCTGGTGGGGGCAAAGCGCGGTGTAATTGCATACAGCGCGCGACCTTGTTTGTGCCATTGTTCAATAAGCTGTTTGCTTTCGCGGTAGCCATGCTCTGGCGTATCTTGTAAGAAGTCGGGGCAGTTGCGATCCATTAATATCTTGCCGCAGATCATGCGCGCGTTGTAGCGCTCGGCGGCGTCAAAGAAGCTGCTCACCGATTGTGGATGCACTGTAGCAAATACACTGGCAGTGGTGGTGCCGTGGGCGAATAACTGCTTTAGAAAAAACTCCGCCTGAGCACTCGCGTAAGCGGCGTTAGCAAATTGTCGCTCGGCTGGAAAAGTATAAGTATTTAACCAGTCTAATAGTTGCTTGCCATAGCTGGCGATAATCTCCACCTGCGGGTAGTGCACGTGGCTGTCGATAAGGCCGGGAATAATCAGCCCTTGATGTTGCTCAATGGGCAGTTGAGCGGCATCTGGCTGAGCGGCAAAAAACTCGGTAGCTGCCCCTAGAAACTCAATCGTTCCCTGACTGACCACTAATACACCATCTTCCCAATATTGATAGTGCTCGCTAGGGTTAAGGGTGCTGCGAGGGAAGTGTAAAATACTGCCTCGATGCAGTTGGTGACTCATATTAACTGCCTCGGT
>NZ_JBNKPP010000149.1:0-9185 GCF_050295395.1 Agarivorans sp. | reverse complement strand
GGAGTCTCGTTTTTGGTTTTTCTCTTTGGCTAAGCTTATTAATTTGTTTTATTAATCAATCAATTAAATACATGGCTTGCTCTATTTGTTGCTGTCGTGAAATGGCGACAGTGGGATTTTTGCTCACTTCTGGCATTATATGCGCCAATTTGCTTGACTTAATGGCATAACATTAGGGGTAATCTTTTGATCAATTTCCGTGCCTTAGCCTCTATTCGGCGTTTAAGTTTTTGGGCCTTGGCCACCCTTGGTTTGCCCTTATTAAGCAGCTTGTTGCTGGCGTCATATTATTTGCAACAGGTCTCAACCCAAGGTCAGCAAACCGCATTTATGTCTGCTCAGGTGGCGTCCGCCAGTAAGCGTTTAGATGATGCTTTGTTGGATTTAGAGCGCAGCACTCGGCAATTTAGAGTATTGGCCGATGATAGTCGCCTACAGCTTTATCAGAGCCAACGGCAGCGAGTGGCGCAAACCTTGACCAGCTACCAGCAACATACCGAAGACGCTAGCTTATTGGAAATTCTCGAGCAGTTGCAACAACAGTTGCAGTTGCTCACTCAGCAGATGGCTGAGTCGGAGTCTTTACAGAGAGACCAGCTTGACCACTTGTTTATTGGTTTTGCTGAGCTTAGTGAGCAATTTGACTTAGCCAGCCAAGCTTTAATTGAACAGCTGGCCGCAGATTTACAAGACACCAGTCAGCGTGCTCAACAACGTTTATTGTTAAGCATGATAAGTTTGCCTTTTGCGCTGGCAGCCGCGGTATTGTTGGTGTTTTTTGTAACGCGGCCCTTGCAGCAGCTAAGGCCGCAAATCGCCCGTTTAAAATCGGGAGAGTTTGAACAGGCGATACAGGTAAGTGGTGCCACCGAGGTGATGGCAATTGCCGACGCCCTAGATGACATGCGCTTGCGTTTGCTTAGCTTAGAGCAACAAAAGACCACATTCATTAGACATATTTCGCATGAGCTTAAAACGCCCTTAGCGGCCATTCGCGAGGGTAACGAGCTGCTTTATGACAATAGTGCAGGGCCGTTAAATGCGCAGCAGCAAGAAATCACTGAAATTTTACGCGAAAGTAGTTTACGCCTGCAGCAATTGATAGAAGCGCTATTGGATTTCAACCTGTTACTGGATATGCCGGGTGAGCAGAGTCATCGTTCGGTTGAGTTGTCTGCGCTGGTGGAAAAAGTGGTGGCAAATCATCGCTTAAGCTTATCGAGTCAGGGTTTGAGTTACCAGCTGGCGTTCAATGAGCCTGCTGTTATGGCCAACCAAGAACAACTGCGGGTGATTATCGACAACCTGCTGTCTAATGCGATTAAGTTCTCTCCTCCCGGAGGCGTGATTAGCTTAGGCTCGTTTGTTGAACAAGGGACGGTGAGCTTGTACATCGATGATCAGGGTGAAGGTATTAGTGAAGAGCTACAGCAGCGGATTTTCCAGCCTTTTGTGCAGGGACAGGTGGCGAAAGACCCTAGATTAAAAGGCAGTGGCTTAGGTTTGACCATTGCTAAGGAGCTGGTTGAACGCCAGCATGCCAGTTTACGTTATCAGCGTTTAGCTGACGGCAGTCGATTTATTGTGGAAGGATTAAAAGGAGGCCAATTAGATGAAAACTAAATGGCGATTGGCTTTGCTTGGTGCTCTGAGCCTAATGTTAAGCGCCTGTGCCTTGGACCCAGCTAATCGTTCGGCGGTACCTGTAAGCAATGCTCAGTTGGGTGCGTTTGATCCCGCAGCCTACTATTTGAACTTAGATAGTCAAAGTGAAGAGCAAATTTTTAATGAATTGGAGTTGTTATTACTGGATCCAGAACTGGGGAATAACAGCATCAAACTTGGCTTGATATATGCCTATAAAAAGTCACCAGTGAAAAACCCTCATCGCGCTCATCGCTTGTTAAGCGAAGCGCTTGCTTCAGAGCGGCCTTATCCGCAGCGAGGCATGTTAGTGGCGCTAAATGACCAACTATACGACGGTTTACGCTGGCAACATCGTTTTGAGGCCCAACAAGCCAACAAGCAGCAACAAGAGAGCCTGCTTAAGCAACAAATTTCTGCATTAAGAATGCAGTTAGATGAACTAACCCGAATAGAGCAACAGTTAAATGAACGAAATTAATCACGCTGGTGGAAATATTTTGGTGGTAGATGATGACCCCAGCTTATTACGTCTTATTAGCTTACGTTTGCAATCGGCTGGCTATCAGGTGCAAGCGGTAGCCAGTGCTAAACAAGCCTTAGCCGAGTTGGAGAGCTACCCCGCCCAGTTAGTGATTAGTGACGTGCGCATGGATGGCATGGATGGCTTGGCGCTATTTGGCGCGATAAAACAGCTGTATCCCAGTTTGCCTGTGATGTTATTAACAGCACATGGCAATATTCCTGATGCGATAGCAGCCACCCAACAAGGGGTATTTGGTTATTTAACCAAGCCTTTTGATAGTCAAGAATTGCTAGCAAAGGTGGCTGAAGCCTTGCGTTTACAACCTTCGTTACATGAGGTGAGTAGTGAACAGGGGCCACCATTTTGGCGGCGCGAAATTATTAGTCGCAGTCCGGTGATGGAAGTATTGCTCAAGCAGGTGCAGCAGGTGGCACCGAGCGACGTGAATATTATGATTCAAGGTGAAAGCGGTTCGGGGAAAGAGTTATTAGCCAAGGCTATTCACCACGCTAGCCCGCGCCGTCAAGGGCCATTTGTTGCGGTCAACTGTGCCGCGGTGCCCGAGGGTTTATTTGAGTCTGAATTATTTGGTCACGCCAAAGGCGCCTTTAGTGGCGCTGCTCAGGCGCACCAAGGCTTATTTCAGGCGGCCAATGGCGGCACCTTATTTTTAGATGAAATAGCCGATACGCCCTTGAGTGTACAGGTGAAATTATTGCGCGCCTTGCAAGAGCGAGAAGTGCGCCCAGTGGGCTCCACCAAGAATATTGCGGTAGATGTGCGGATCGTTTCGGCAAGTCATCAGGACTTGTATCAAGCGGTGCAGCAACAGCAATTTCGTGAAGACTTGTATTATCGGCTAAACGTGGTGGAGCTAGCGCTGCCACCCTTGGTGAAGCGCCGTGAAGATATCCCACTATTAGTTCATCACTTCAGCCAACAAATTGCCGAGCGCCAAGGTGTGCCCTTAAAAACCTATTCTCCGGAAGCCATGTCGGCGCTAGTGGCGGCGCGCTGGCCGGGTAATGTTCGCCAGTTAATGAATGTGGTAGAGCAAACTAATGCGCTGTCTACTGGTCCTTTGATCCCTGCACAATTGGTGCAGCAAGCCTTACGGGAAAAAGCCGAATTAGTTAGTTTTTCTCAAGCGCGAGACGAATTTGAGCGGGGCTATTTAGCGCGCTTGCTGCGCCTGACTCAGGGTAATGTGAGTCAGGCTGCGCGCTTGGCAATGCGTAATCGCACTGAATTTTACAAGTTACTGGAGCGCCATCATTTGCGCCCCGAATCCTTTCGAGGTTAAAGGTGCTTCTGGTTGAAGCGGTCCACAATCACGGCGCAGGCCGCATCGCCAGTAATATTTAACGAGGTGCGGATCATATCGAAGATACGGTCCAAGGCGAACAACAGTGGTAGTCCCTCAATGGGGATCCCCGCAGCCAATAGCACCGCTACTACCAAGAAAGAGGGGCCGGGCACGCCTGCTTGGCCAATGGCACCAAGGGTGGCGGTAAAGATGATCGCCGCATAGGCGGTTAGGTTTAAATCTACTTGAAATAGCTGGGCAAAAAACATCGCTACTAGGCCATAGTAGATGGCGTTACCGCTCATGTTGATGGTGGCGCCCAAAGGCAGCACGAAGGCTGTAGTGGCTTTGGATATCTTTAACTCTTCTTCAACCACTTCCATGGTGACCGGCAAGGTAGCCATTGAGGAAGCGGTGGATAGCGCCACCGCCTGCGGTTTCTTCATCTTGCTGATAAATGTTCTAACCGACATCTTGGAGAATAGCTTGATGCTTAAGGGGTAGAAGACGAAGCCAAAAATCAGAATCGCTGCGACATAAACAGCAAATAGCTTGGTTACCAGCGCTAGCATGGTAAAGCCGAAGGTCCCTACAGAGTCGGCCATTAAACCAAATACCCCTATCGGTGCAATGAGCATGACAACATTAATCATCCAGATAAACGCCTGAATGATGGTGTCTAAGCCATCCATAATTGGTGCACTTTTTTCCTTGGGCTGTTTAGATAAGGCGACCCCCAAGAACAAACAAAACACCATAATTTGCAGAATATTGGCGTCCATCAGTGAAGCAAAAACATTCTCTGGAATCATGCCAATGATGGTTTCCATTACTCCGGGAACGTCGCCTTTGTCAGCATATTCGTTAGAGAACAAGTTACTAGCGTGGCTCAAATCTAAGCCGTGACCAGGTTGAAAAATCCAGCCCATGACTAAGGCTAGCGCCACCGCCAGTGCTGAGCTGAGCATAAAAAATGCGAAGGTTGATATACCTATCTTGCCCGCTTCAGGGCTATTGCCTAAGTTGGCAGCTCCGGCAATGATCGACACTCCAATCAAGGGTATCACCAACATTTTGATTAGGTGAATAAAGATGGTGCCTAATGGCGCAAAGATGGCGGCTTGCTCTCCCATGAGCGCGCCCACCAGTGCGCCAATGATCATAGCTATGACGACTTGTACGCCAATGTTTTTATATAGTGCTGGTTTCATCAAGTTTTCCGTTTGAATCGTATGGTTGAAATCGTTAGTGGTCGCGAATTGTACTGTAAATGGACTATTAGTTAATGATTAGTTCTAATAAATTTGATTTGGGTGGTTATTATTTTTAGGAAAGCCGATCTAGGAAAATGTCTCACTATGAAGAACTTGGCTTGGTGGCTTTAGGGAAAACATTCAGAGTTGAATGAAAAATAATAGGTAGCTAGTTTGCTGTGCCTGACTCTCGGTGATGTGGGCTGGCTGGTGTGCTTGACGATGGGTAATCATAGCGAGCCTTACCCGTTGCTAAAGCGGCATCATTTGCCAGCAGAGTCGTTTAGGTCTTAGTAAAGGAAAACAGTGCCAGTGCTAGCTGGCACCTTATAGTTTTAGCTTTGTGTTAAGGCTAACTCACGGCAGTGAGTGATGTAATCATGGGTTTCGCTAACATTTTCTGGGAAGCGCATTTCTAGCTCTGATTTAATCAATTGCGGCTGATGTTCGTCGATGGCTATGCAGTAGTGCTGGTCGCCATCTTCGGCATAAATGGTAGCGGTATACAAAAAGGTCTCTTGTTCATCATAGAGATCGAAGGTATTGCTGTTGTCATAACTGACTCGAAAAACCGCATATTGATGAGCGGGTTGGCCTTTGTCATCTAGCGGTACTTCTCCGTCCGCGCGTTGGTTAATGGTAATGTTAACGCGCTCGAAACCATTGGCGATGAGTAGTCGCTTAAAGTTCACCACTTCATCGGCTGCTGCCGAGTCGGGGAAAGACGCCTGAGTAGGGTAAAAGCTGAGAAATACTTGGTTTTCAGCTTGATAATCGTTGTTATCGTTGCAGCCCATTAAAGCTAGGCTTAGCAAGGAGAGGGGGATAGTTTTTTTTAGCATGTTTTTCTCGTTATTGTTGGCCACCTCCGTTGTGATAAAGTCCAAAGTTATAAATTTAAGGTTTATTTGCTGCGCCGTTGGTTAAGGGCTCGGCAGGCTGCAACAAATTGATGTGCTTCGAGTTTGTTTTGGGCGGCTTTAACCGGTAAATCCACCACCATTTCATATTCATTTAAGGGCTCACTAGGTAAACATAGATGTTTTTGACTGAGCTCTGAATATAAGGTGGTGCTATAAAGAAATTCCCCACTTTCTGAATACAGCTCCAGGTTAAGACTATCGGTAAATTCGACTAAAAAGGTGCTGTTTTGACCCACGGCATGGCCATTTACTCTTGGTGGCTGACCATCGGCGCGTTGATTAATTTCGACGCGCTGAGTGGAAGACTGTTGTTTGGCACGAAAAAAGCGCTTTTGATTGATGGTAGTGCTTTTTGCGGTGAACTTAGGGAAACTGTCGGCTGGGGGGTAGAAAGTAATAGCGATTTGGCTAGGCGGCTGTTGATCGTCAATCGAGCAGGCCCACAATAACAGCGATAATAGCGTAACAGCAGCAATACGCAGGGAAAACATCAATACTCCTAAGTTAGTAAACTGGCTAAGTTTCCTGTTAGCTGAAATTGTCCCTAAATAATTGAGCAAGTTTTTTACCGAAACCAACAGGATGACGCAAGTGAAACTTCTAACGCCAGCTTAACTAACTGTGTTTATTTTGATTTTTGCGAAGTTTATTACACAAAGTCGTGCTGTTTCACGCTTAGCTAATGGCTCAGTAGTTGCCTATTTTTTTTTACATGATATTTTCATGGCAGATCTTATTGAAGGATAGTGAACCATGCCAAAGGCGAGTGAAATTAAGAAGAATGCCGCTATTGAACATAACGGTAAGGTGTATTTTGTCAAAGATATTGCCAAGCTTACCCCCAGCGGGCGAGCGGGCGCTAGTTTATACAGAATGCGCTTATATGATGTAGCGACAGGTGCCAAAGCTGATGAGAGCTTTAAAGCCGATGAAATGATTACCTTGGCTAACGTGAGCCGTCATCAAGTCATGTTCTCTTATGTTGATGGTGACGAATATGTGTTTATGGATGCCGAGGACTACACCCCTTACAACCTAAACAAAGAGACTATTGCTGAAGAGATCCCCTTCATTACCGAAGAGGCTTCAGGTATTCAAGTGGTTACCGTTGACGGCGCACCAGTGGCCGTTGAACTGCCCGCCAGCGTCGAGTTGTTGATTGTTGAAACCGATCCATCAATCAAGGGAGCCTCTGCCAGCGCACGCACTAAACCGGCGATTTTAAGTACCGGCCTGACAGTACAGGTACCTGAGTACATTGCCAGTGGTGAAAAAATTAAAGTTAGCACTGCCGATAAGAAGTTTATGAGTCGCGCTGAGAAGTAGTTGCACTCAAGCTTACCACCTTATCAAGCAGCCCATGGGCTGCTTTTTTAATGGCATCGACAGCTGAGGTGCTGGTCTGTTGCGAGCAACTATTATTTAGTGTTTTGTCAGTATTTTTTACAACAGGCCTTTATACTTCATGCTGTCATTCGGTTAATGTATTGATTTAAAAGAATAAATTTATTTTGGATTGATTTTTGCTGGGTGCTCGCCGAACGAATCTAAACAAGGACAAGTAAGTGAGTTATAAATTTAATTTTTTCAAAGCATTAATGTTAGTTTTAGTGCTTTCCCCTTGGGGAGCTAAAGCGGGCATCATTGTCGATAAAAGTTTTGATCCCAGCAACATCGTCATTGGCACCTATATCGATAATAGCAATGGTAGTGCCGATTTATTCGATGATTTTTCACTAAACAGTGATACCACTATTACCGATATCACCTTTTGGGGTGGTTATTGGTCGAGCGGTACCATTCCCACTGGCGAAGCCCTACGCATGCGCATCGAGCAGGCCAATGGCCCAGCTCGTGGCGCGACGGTGCTAGACACGGTATTTGATTTCACTCGTAGCAATACAGGCTTTACTCACAATAACAATGGAAGCAGTGATATTTGGGCCTTTGCTGCCAGCGATTTAAACATCGATTTGGCCGCCGGCGATTATTGGTTGAGCTTCTATATGGCTAGCAGCGCCTCGCAAACTAGTTTTATTTGGCAGCGTTCTGTCTCAAGTGCGCCGATTGGCGTTTATAGTACTAGCGCAGACTATATCTCTGACTATGGTGATTATGCCTTTGTACTTGAATCCAATGTTCAAGCTGCTCAAGTCAGTGAACCAGCGAGCTTTATGATCTTATTACTCGCTTGTAGTGGCTTATTGTGGCGTCGAAAATTTTCTTAGTTGAAGTCTCGCTAAACTAATCTAAAGCAGCTTAAGAGCTGCTTTTTTGTTGGCTTCTTTGCGTTTTGTTACTGTTAGATTTGTCATATTCAGCAGCTTACTTCTACAATTTAGTGAGTTATTACTAAAATTTGTCGCTGAAGGATCAAGTTGTGGCGATAGTAAGTCATGCTAGGAGGGCCTTATGGGACAGTCTGCGGCACTAAATGTTGATTTACGGCAAATGGTTATCGCCATTGAAACAGCGGTATCCTTAGTGGGTATGAATGATACCAATCATGGTAAACGGGTTGGCTATATCGCCAGCCAAATTGGTCACCACCTTGGTTTCAGTGATGTTGATTTACAATACGCCTTCGATTTAGGGTTGCTACATGACTGTGGCGTATCCACCGAGCAGATGCACTCCAGTTTAGTGAATCATTTTGACTGGGAAGAAGCGCACATTCACTGCAATATTGGTTACCAACTGCTTAAACCCTTTGAACCTCTCGCTAAATTTGCCACTCCTATTCTATACCATCACACCGCTTGGAGTGATTTACTGAACGTTAATATCAGCCCTTATGATGCGCGCATGGCCAATTTAATTTACTTGGCCGATAGGATTGATGTGCTTGCCGCAGGACACTACGAAACCGATATATTGATAGCCAAGCATGAAGTGGTTCGCTCTATTGTTAGCTATTCAGGCAGCTATTTTGATCCCGAGTTAGTACAGGCTTTTCAATTGGTCGAGCGTTCCGAAGCGTTTTGGATTGCTCTGGAGAATCGTCATATCAGTCGTTATGCCTGGGACATGGGCAGAGTCGCGAGCAACCATCCGCTGAGTTGGCCTCAGGTGAAGCAACTGTCGATGATTATGGCTTATATCGTTGACCAAAAGAGTCCATTCACTGCTCAGCATTCGTTACGCGTGGCTGAGTTAGCGAAATTTATTGCGCAGTGTTATGGCCTGTCTTCCGAGCAATGTGAAAAGGTGGAAGTTGCCGGTTTACTGCATGATTTAGGCAAGCTGCATACCCCCGACAACATTCTAGAAAAGGCTGGGCCACTGAATGATGTGGAACGCGCCATCATGAACCAGCATAGTTACGAGACTTACGAAATATTGCGCCATATTGATGGTTTAGGCGAGGTGGCGCGTTGGGCTGCTTATCACCATGAAGGTATCAATGGGGCGGGGTATCCTTTCCACCCAGATAAAAGCGAGCTTTGCCTTGAGGCGCGGATTATCGCTGTGGCCGATATTTTTCAGGCTTTGGTGCAACAGCGCCCCTATCGAGAGGGCATGAAGAAAGAGGC
>NZ_JBNKPP010000148.1:0-37998 GCF_050295395.1 Agarivorans sp. | reverse complement strand
GGGTTAATGGGCCTGTTTCGATAACGATGCGATCATAATGCTGACGCAGCCCCTGTAACAACAATTTGAATTTCTTTGAGGCCAACAGCGACGTGGAATGACGATCAATTAAACCTGCAGTTAAAACATCAAAGCCTAATTGATTATCGCGATGAATACATTGCGAAACACTATGGGTTCTCGACAACAAGTGAGTCAAGCCGGGCTGGGACAGTGAATAACTTAAATAGCTAGATACTGAAGCACGGCGCAAATCGGCATCAATCAATAATACTCTTTCGACATCACAACATGCCGACGCTGTTTGTATGCTTAAACTGGTTTTTCCTTCGCCTTCTATGGCTGAAGTAAACATCACCACCTGCCCACGGCTGGATAACATCTGTAAGCGGGCCCGCATAGAACGAAGTGGCTCCCCCAACCAAGGGTGCACTCCCTGACGTAGCCATTTATGATTACGCACCTTAACCCGGGGAATTTCTGCAACCACCTCAACATCCAAAGCGTCTTCTAATTGCTCTACACTAGAGAAGGTTCGAGACATGGCTTGTTTTAACAGTACCAATAGCGAACCCAGTAAGGCTGAAAACAAGCCAGCCAACACTACCAGCATCACCTTTTGCGGCTTTATCGCCACCTCGGGCAACCGGGCTCGGTCAACCAATTGGGTGTAACCACGGTTGTAGCCCTCTAAGGCTTCGAGCGCTCGGAATTTCTCTAAAAAGGTATGATACAAACGAGCATTACTCTCTAACTCACGATTGAGCTGTTTAAACTGCTCATCTTGTTCAGTAAAGTTTTGATACGCTTGTTGAGCCAAACGCAAGCGCTCTGATAGCGCTTGTTCTTGCGCCGCGGCCAATTGATATTGTTTGTCTAGCTCGAACAACGTCGTTTGCCCCAGCGACAGCAGCGTCGACTCCAACCGAATAATTTCTTCAGCCATGGCTAAATGCCGAGTATCACTAGGCGTTAAACGCTGAGTTATTTCTGCTTGTTGGCGCTTCAATCCACTTAGGCGTAGACCAAGCTCACTCAGCTCTGGTGGTATCGAAATACCCACCAAAGTAGCCACTTGCTCGGGTTGTTGTTGCAGCGTAGATTTAACCAACATCAAGGCTGAGCGAGCTTCAGCCTTATCGCGCTGAGCAGCCAACTGGGCAGAGATAAGCTGTTGTAGATCGCTAAGCATGGTATTGGCGTTACCCTTAGCATCGGCTTGAACGTGTTGCTGTAAATAGCTTTGTAGCGCTAGTTCAGAAGACTGTAAAGCCGCCTCCAAACCTTGTAATTCCTTTAATAACCATGCGATTGATTGCCCTGTAGCGCGTTCACTGGAGTGACGTTGATAATCAATATAGGCTTCTGCTACCGCAACAGACACCTGTTGAGCCAGTAATCTATCCCAACTTTGAAAACGAATATCGACCAAATGACTATTGGCCACCGGTGAGATAGCTAAACGCTGCTTAAAAGCCCTTAATAACTGCGTCTCGCTTAGTGCGGAGTTAAGCTTAAATTGGCTGCTATACCCCAAACTTAGGATTTGCCACCAGTATTCCCAAGGCGTAAGCGCTTGGCGTAAAAATTCTGGGTGATGCTGTAAGTTGAGCTTATCTATCACCGACAGGGCAATCTGCTCCGAGCGCAATATTTCAATCTCGGTATTAAAATAAAGTTCGGCCTGAGAGCTGGCTTGATAGTTAACTTGAGGAGAGGCTAGCTTGGCGGGGCTATAAGTAATCAGCAACCTCGAAGAGGCTTGATATACTGCGGGTAGGGCCGTCACATATAACATAGTCAACAGCAAGGTGAGCATAACCAGCAAGACAATATTTAACTTAGCTTGCCACAAGCTGCTAAAGAGCCGGCGAAATGCAAACTTTTGGTATTCCTTATCCCGTACCTGTTGCTGTCCTTGCATGAACTTAGCTATTCATTCCCAACCAATAACACTTACTTAAGCAAACGATACTGCCAGCTCACTCGGTGACTTGCAATTAGGAAATATAGCAATTGAGTAAAACTACAACAATTTATACTGCAAACAGCCTTAATAACATAACTATTAGTAGATTTGATAACGAAAAAAGGCTCCTATAAAGGAGCCTTTTTCATCGTTTTTAAAGCTTAGGCTTTAACTACTACGTCTACCAAAGTCCAAGACTTAGTCTTAGAGATAGGAGCACATTCTCTGATAGTAACGATATCGCCTTCAGCGGCAACATTCGCTTCATCATGAGCGTGTAGTTTAGTAGTACGCTTGGTGTATTTACCGTAGATAGGGTGTTTAACCTGGCGCTCAATAGCAACAACAATAGACTTGTCCATTTTGTCGCTAACTACTTTACCTTGCAATGTACGGATATCGCTCATTACGCACCTGCCTTCTGATTCAGAATTGTTTTCACACGCGCGATATCGCGACGTACGTTTTTAAGCAAGTGAGTTTGGGCTAATTGACCAGTACTTGCTTGCATACGCAAGTTGAATTGCTCACGAAGCAGGTTTAGTAGCTCAGCTTTAAGCTCTTCAACACTTTTTTGTTTAAGTTCGTTCGCTGTCATTACATCACCGTCCGCGTTACAAAAGTGGTGCTAATAGGTAACTTACGCGCAGCTAGCTCGAAAGCTTCGCGAGCAAGACCTTCTGAAACGCCGTCCATTTCATACAGAACTTTGCCTGGCTGAATTTGGGCTACCCAGTATTCCACGTTACCTTTACCTTTACCCATACGCACTTCAAGAGGCTTTTGAGTAATAGGTTTGTCTGGGAATACACGGATCCAGATTTTACCTTGACGTTTGATGTGACGAGTCATCGC
The DNA here is from genome assembly GCF_050295395.1 of Agarivorans sp. Taxonomy (NCBI): domain Bacteria; kingdom Pseudomonadati; phylum Pseudomonadota; class Gammaproteobacteria; order Alteromonadales; family Alteromonadaceae; genus Agarivorans; species Agarivorans sp. Next base: position 35,174 of record NZ_JBNKPP010000148.1, on the reverse strand, counting down.
ACGACGTGCTGCTTCGATTTGACGAGCAGTAAGACGGCCACGACCAGTCGCTTTCAATCCGAAGTCACCAAAAGACACATTTTGTCCTTTGCCTAAACCACGGTTACGACCAGTGTGTTGCTTACGGAATTTAGTACGTTTTGGTTGTAACATTCCCGGTTCTCCTATTTAGCGTTGCGCTTGTTACCGCGCTTCGGCTTAGCAGGAGCTTCAGGAGCTGCAGCCACTGGCATACCGCCAAGTACTTCGCCTTTAAAGATCCAAACTTTAACGCCGATGATACCGTAAGTAGTCAACGCTTCTGAAGTTGAGTAATCGATGTCAGCACGTAAAGTGTGTAGAGGTACACGACCTTCACGGTACCATTCAGCACGGGCAATTTCTGCACCGCCTAAACGACCACTAACTTGAACCTTGATACCTTTAGCTCCTAGACGCATTGCGTTTTGAACAGCGCGCTTCATCGCACGACGGAACATAACACGACGTTCTAGTTGGCTAGAGATAGAATCTGCTACTAATTTAGCGTCTAACTCAGGCTTACGAACTTCTGAGATGTTGATTTGCGCAGGTACGCCCGCTAATTTAGCGACGTTCTGACGTAGTTTTTCAACATCTTCACCTTTTTTACCAATAACAACACCTGGACGAGCAGTGTGAATAGTTACACGAATGCTCTTAGCAGGACGTTCAATGGTAATGCGAGATACAGAAGCGCTTTTCAATTCTTTAGTTAAGAATTGACGCACTTTGTGGTCGCTGAAAAGGTTGTCTGCGTATTCACCTTTATCGGCATACCAGGTTGAATTCCATGGTTTTACGATACCTAGGCGAATACCATTAGGATGTACTTTCTGACCCATTGCTTATCTCCTAGTTATCAGATACAACCACAGTAATGTGGCTGGTACGCTTGATAATACGGTCGGCTCGGCCTTTCGCTCGAGGACGAATACGCTTGAGAGTTGGACCATCATCAACGAAGATTTTGGCTACTTTCAACTCATCAATATCAGCACCTTCGTTGTGCTCAGCGTTAGCAATGGCAGATTCTAGAACTTTCTTAACAAGTCCTGCTGCTTTCTTGCTGCTGAATTGCAACGTAACAAGTGCTTTTTCAACTGGTAGACCACGTACTTGATCTGCAACCAGGCGAGCCTTCTGCGCAGAACCACGAGCAAAACGATGTTTAGCTAAAGCTTCCATTATTTAGACTCCTACTTCTTCTTCGCTTTCTTATCAGCAGCATGGCCGCGATAAGTACGAGTTGGCGCGAATTCACCCAGTTTATGACCGATCATTTCATCGGTAACAAATACTGGAACGTGCTGACGACCATTATGGACAGCGATGGTCAAACCGATCATTTGTGGAATGATCATTGAGCGACGAGACCAAGTTTTCAATGGTTTCTTGTCCCCGCTTTCCACCGCTTTCTCTACCTTCTTCAACAAGTGTAGGTCAATGAATGGACCCTTCTTGAGAGAACGTGGCATGGCGATTCCCCTTATTTCTTAGAACGACGGCGTACGATATATTGATCCGTACTCTTATTTTTACGAGTTTTGTAACCTTTGGTTGGTACACCCCATGGTGTTACAGGATGACGGCCACCAGAAGTACGACCTTCACCACCACCGTGTGGGTGATCAACAGGGTTCATTACCACACCGCGAACGGTAGGACGAACACCACGCCAGCGCGTTGCACCAGCTTTACCAAGTTTACGTAGCATATGTTCAGCATTACCTACTTCGCCCAAAGTTGCGCGACAATCAGATAATACTTTACGCATTTCACCACTACGTAGACGCAAAGTTACGTAAGAACCATCACGCGCAACGATTTGAGCGTAAGCGCCAGCAGAACGTGCTAATTGAGCACCTTTACCAGGCTTCATTTCAATCGCATGCACAGTAGAACCTACAGGCATGTTGCGCATTGGTAGACAGTTACCCGCTTCGATAGGTGCATCAATACCTGTCATTAACGGAGTACCTGCTTTAACACCCTTAGGTGCTAGAATGTAGCGACGCTCACCATCAGCAAACAATACCAAAGCAATGTTTGCGCTGCGGTTTGGATCGTATTCAATACGCTCTACTTTTGCAGGGATGCCGTCTTTGTCGTTACGTTTGAAGTCAATCAAACGGTAGTGTTGTTTGTGACCACCACCGATATGACGAACGGTAATAACACCGCGGTTATTACGACCGCCAGACTTAGACTTACTTTCCAATAAAGGAGCGTAAGGCTTGCCTTTGTGCAGGTCAGGGTTAACCACTTTAACAACGTGGCGACGACCAGCAGATGTAGGCTTACATTTTGCAATAGCCATTTAAGATAACTCCTCTTACTCTGCGGCGCCGGTGAAGTCGATGTCTGCACCTTCAGCTAAGGTTACATACGCCTTCTTCACGTCGTTACGGCGACCGAAACGTGCTCCATGACGTTTGGTTTTACCTTTTTGGTTCAAGGTAGTAACACCAGTCACTTCAACTTCGAATAGTTTTTCAACTGCAGCTTTGATTTCTGCTTTAGTTGCATCTTTCACAACTTTGAAAACGATAGTGTTATCGGCTTCAGCAGACATAGTGCTCTTTTCAGAGATATGTGGAGCTACTAGTACTTTCAACAAACGTTCTTCGCTGATCATGCTAACCACTCCTCAATTTGTTTAACTGCATCAGCAGTTACCAACACTTTGTCAAAGGCAATTAAGCTAACTGGGTCAATACCAGCTACATCACGTACGTCTACTTTATATAGGTTACGTGCGGCCAAGAATAAGTTTTCATCAACTTCAGGAGTCACGATTAAAACGTCACTCAAATCGAAGTCTTTCAACTTAGCTACTAATTCTTTAGTTTTTGGCGCTTCAACAGCGAATTTTTCAACCACAATCAAACGGTCTTGACGAACCAATTCAGACAAGATGCTGCGGATAGCACCGCGGTACATTTTCTTGTTAACTTTTTGGCTGTGATCTTGAGGCTTAGCAGCAAACGTTACGCCACCGCTACGCCAAATTGGGCTACGAATTGTACCGGCACGTGCACGGCCTGTACCTTTCTGACGCCATGGTTTCTTACCACCACCTGATACTTCAGAACGTGTTTTTTGAGCGCGAGTTCCCTGGCGAGAAGCTGCAGCGTATGCAGTTACCACCTGGTGAATCAAGGCTTCGTTAAAGTCACGTCCGAAGGTAGTTTCGGAAACTTCAAGAGCGCTTTGCGCGTCTTTCAATACCAATTCCATTACTATCTCCTAACGTTACGCTTTAACAGCAGGTTTAATGATCACGTCGCCATTGGTAGCGCCAGGTACGGCACCTTTAACCAAAATTAGGTTACGCTCAACATCAACACGTACAACATCTAGGTTTTGCGTAGTTACACGCTCAGCACCCATATGTCCGGCCATCTTCTTGCCTTTGAATACTTTACCTGGGCTTTGGTTTTGACCAATAGAACCAGGAGCACGGTGGCTCAAAGAGTTACCGTGAGTAAAATCTTGGGTAGCGAAGTTCCAGCGTTTAACACCGCCTTGGAAACCTTTACCTTTAGAAGTACCAGTAACGTCTACTTTCTTAACTTCATTGAACAAGTCAACTTTTAGCTCATCAGCTACGTTCACTTCTTCACCTTCACCGTCTGCTAGACGGAATTCCCACAGGCCGCGACCCGCATCAACACCAGCTTTAGCGAATTGACCCGCTTCTGGTTTGTTAACACGGCTTGCTTTTTTAGTGCCGGTGGTCACTTGTAGAGCACGGTAACCGTCGCTTTCCTCAGTGATTACACGAGTAACGCGGTTTGGCTCACATTCGATTACGGTAACTGGAATTGATACACCATCTTCAGTGAAGATGCGGGTCATTCCAACTTTACGACCGATTAGACCAATCATTGTAAAAACCTCTTATATAGTCAGACTTAGGCTTAGCCCAAGCTGATTTGCACATCTACACCAGCAGCAAGGTCAAGACGCATCAAAGCGTCAACTGTTTTATCAGTTGGCTCTACGATGTCTACAAGACGTTTGTGGGTGCGAATTTCATACTGGTCACGCGCGTCTTTGTTAACGTGCGGAGATACTAGTACGGTGTAACGCTCTTTACGAGTAGGTAGTGGAATTGGACCACGAACCTGAGCGCCAGTGCGTTTGGCAGTTTCTACGATTTCCGCAGTAGATTGATCGATCAGACGGTGATCGAATGCTTTCAAGCGGATTCGAATTCTTTGGTTCTGCATTGACAGAGCTCCAAATAAAAAATAAAAGAACCTAACACACACCAACGACATCCGATTCCAATATCTGGGGATGGTAGTGCATGCGACGAGTAACGTTTGCTTCCAAATCGGAAGCACTGTTAGTTCCTAACCACCTAAGTGGTTAAGCAATATAAGTTGTCGAAACAACTCAGCCACTTTATTCAGTGAGCGGCGGTATTATACTTAAGCGATGGTAAAAAACAAGCTGTTCTACAAAATTTGTTTATTTGCTAAACAGCCCCGCGAACCTTTAACCAGCTCGCAAAACCTTCCTTGATGTAAGCTTATAATATTTATCGATAAGTGCTAGGCAGGATAGCTATGAATCACCAATCCAGCTTGTTAGTTCTCAGTCGTAAGCAATGGGCCCATTCGTTAAAGGATAATAACTATCCTTGGCAATTATGTGTTTGCGAGGATCTCCCTTCCGAGCAAGCTCGGCAACAATCTCATTACGCGATGATCATCGTTGAACTGTCTTGGTTTATTCAGCCGCAATTTACCAAAGACTTTCAAACGCTAATGCAGCAAGACTGTACCGATAACTCAAAAATAGTTTTTTACGCCGACGAGCTAGTGAGCACAGCTCAGCTGATAGAGTTGGTTAACCTTTTTTCGCCAGTATATATTCACCAAGCCGATGACTGTCAGCACCAACTTAGTCAGCAACTTCAACGCTACTGGCCGACTCACACACAATCCCACCAACAATGGTTAGAACAACAACTCGCCGCCACGGTGGCCCAGTTTAGAGCGCATTTTTTTGATTATACTGCGCTTAGCGACCAGCAACTTTCAGAGAAAGTTATTTCTGCACTTTATGCTTTCTTTAAGGATAATGACGAGGATCACCTTTGTCGCACCTACAGCGCTAACCACATTTTAACTCAAGAGGGGCAAGCCAATCGTTTTTTATGGTTTATCGCCAAGGGCGAGGTGGTATTACGCAAACAACAAGACCAGCAAAGTTTAGAAGTGGCGCGAATGAAAGCGGGTTCGTTGGTGGGGGGGATGTCTTTTGTCACCGGAGAGCAAGCCTTTACCAGTGCTATCACTACCATGAAAACCGCGGTGATTAAATTAGACAAAGCCACCTTCGCTAAGGTCTTAGACTCGAGTAACCAGTTACTGCCTTTATTTACCAATTTGCTGCTGCGCCATTTCAACCGACGGCTGCAAAAGAGTATACAAACCAAACTCACTCTGCAAACCACGCTCAGCTCATTAGACTCAGCCCACCAGCAACTCATCGAGAAAGAAAAAATGGCGGTACTAGGGCAACTGATAGCAGGCGTGGCCCATGAGCTCAATAATCCTGTAGCAGCGATAATTCGCGGCAGTGATACTATCGCTAAGCAGATCCCGTTGGTACTCAAGCACCAGCTATCTGCGCCGCAAGAGCAACTCGGCCAACAGTTACTTGAAGCAGCGTTTACCCTCACGCCGATGTCCACCAGCGAAATTCGCCAGCGTAGCAAGCAAGCCTGCGAACTATTTGGCAACCCTATCGCCGCGAGAAAAGCGGTGAGTATTGGCTTAGATAGGCCGGACTTACGTCAGCAATATTTAGACTGTTGTGATGGTGAACAAGGTGCTCTGATCGATGCCCTTGCCCGCTACCATCAAATCGGCAATTTCTTACGCAATATTCAAGTCTGTGCTAGCCGGATTGCCGAGTTAGTCAAAGGTTTGAAACACTATGCGGGTCAGGATCCCGAGCAACCGGTGTTGGCCGATATCAACGACGGCATTGCCGAAACTTTAGTGATACTAGAGAACCGACTACGCGGCTTCGATGTTGAATGCCACTATGGCATTCTGCCAGTCTACCGTTGTCACCCGATAGCCTTGCAACAAGTTTGGACCAACTTAATAGCTAACGCGCTAGACGCCATGGGCACGCGAGGCAAGCTCAACATTACTAGCCGCTACGTAGAAGCGTCACCAAGTTATATCTCGGTAGTCATTGAAGACAATGGGCCCGGCATCAGCCCTAAACTGATCAAAAAAATATTTGAATTAAATTTTACCACCAAACGAGAAGGCAACTTTGGCTTAGGCATTGGCCTCACCGTGTGCCAACAAATCGTGGCACAACATTTAGGTAGAATTGAGGTGGAATCAGAGCAAGGACAGTTTACTCGTTTCACCATTACTTTACCCTTGAACCACCAATAGGACTTAAAGGAGTCTGATCATGGAGCAATTACTGATTTTATGTGTAGATGATGAGCGTGAAGTACTCGATAGCGTACTTAGCGATATCGCCTCTTTAAGCCCCCCCTTCACTATCGATGGAGCAGAGAGCGTAGCCGAAGCGCGGGAAGTGATCAGCGAATTTGAAGCGCAGGGTGGCAAACTAGCCTTGATTCTCGCCGACCATATTATGCCCGATGAATTAGGTATCGATTTTCTTATCGACCTCAACCACAGCAGCAACAACGAAACGGCCCAGAAAATTCTATTAACTGGTCAAGCGGGATTGCACGATACCATTGAAGCGATCAACCGCGGTGGCTTAAATTATTATTTAGCCAAACCATGGTCAGCCGAAGAATTGCTTAGCATCGTCAAAGAAAAGCTCACCGATTATGTACTCAGCTACAGCGATAACCCGATGCCTTATGCCCAAGTCTTAGATGGTGAGCGAATTTTTAGTCATATGTCTCAACACCGCTTAGAAATGCCAAAAACCTAACTTGGTGCAGGGCATCAAGCCAGTTTATAGCGCAACCAAGTTCAGCCAAGGCTAATTTGGTTGCTTAGTTCATAAATTCACCAATGAAGCGAATTTTATTGGCCAGCTAAGTGCTTTAGTAACTCGGTAATCGGCATTGGTTTGCCTAAGTAAAAACCTTGAGCTTGGCGACAACCAATTTTTCTTAATACCTTCAGTTGGCTTTCGGTTTCCACCCCTTCGGCAACAATATTAATCCGAAAGCTGTTAGCCATAGCAATAACTGCGCATACGATGGTCTTAGAACGCGCATCGTGTTCCAGCTCGGCCACAAAACTACGATCGATTTTGATCTCATCCACGGTCAGATCTTTAAGCATGGCTAAGGAGGTATAGCCGGTGCCAAAGTCATCAATTGATATACTTAAGCCACGCGCTTGTAGCTGAGAAATCACTTCCACACTCTTGCGCATATCGGTAAGGGTAGCCGTTTCGGTGATTTCTAAACGAACATATTGGGCAAAGTCAGGATAGCTTTCGATGAAACTACTCAGCGAATTCATCTCTTCGGTATTATTAAATTCAGTGGCAGATACATTCACCGCAACGTGGTTTAGCACCCCACTTAACAAACCAGACGCAAGTAACTCTTCGGCGGCCTTGGCGATGACCAATTTAGAAATAGCCGAACTTAAACCATTCTCTTCGGCTAAGGGAATAAATACGTCCGGCGCAATCAAACCATGTAGTGGATGATTCCAACGCACCAATACTTCGACACCGTTGCAACTCAACCCCTCCAACTCATATTTAGGCTGATAAACCACGTATAAACTTCGGTCGGCAATCGCCTCTCGTAAATCAAGCACTAACTGGCGGCGCTGCATGGCTCGTTCGCTTAAGGTTCTATCATGATAGATAATCGTATTGCGCTGTTGTTTGGCCACATTCAGCGCCTGAGATGCAGAAATCATCATTTCTTTGGCATTGTTACCATCACTAGGAAACAACGCAACTCCCACCGAGCAACTGACATCGATACCATAACGCTGACCACTTAGAGAGCATAAACGCTGTACTTCTCGCATTCGTGTTTCCACTTCAGAGATGTCTTCGATAATCGCGAAACAGGCAAATTGATCGGCATGTAAACGGGAGACAAATGAACCGGGCAAAGCCGACTTAAGCAAGGCTTTGGCGGTATCCTGCAGCAAAGTGTCAGCCCGCTCAAAACCTAGCTCTTCATTAATTTGCTTAAAATCATCAATATCAAGATAAGCAACAAATAAACGTTCACTGCTGTTCAACTGAGAAAGAGTGGCATTCAGTGTGCGAATGAACATGTTCAAGCTATGTAAGCCGGTGAGACTATCCATATCATCAGCTTTTTGTAACGCTCGATTATCTCTCAGCACTAAAATAAGCAACAACACAGCGGTAGTAACAACAAAAGCCAGTCCTTTATAGGTTTGGGCTAAAGCTCGTAGCTGCGCACTGTCAAATAACCACTCCACAGCCATGTCTGAAAACAATATCCACAGAGCAGAAAAGCCAGCATAAACTAGCGTTACTTTAACAGCGGAAGTTACAGCCCTATTCATGCTTCATAAGATCCTCAATAACGACCAAAATATTACGTGCACTAACCATCTAAACAGTAGCAAACACTGGCCACTAAGCTAGTCGCCTCGTAGCACTTATTCTCCCAGTAACAAGGTCTGCACAGATTTACTCATGTTTGCGACCACTAAACCGTAAGAATTGTCGATCAAGCCAAAGACTTGTTGCTCTGCATCACTACCATCAAAATAGAGACTCAGCCAATGGCGTTTATTCATGTGGTAAGCCCGATGAATAGCGGGAAAAATATCTGTCAGCGCATCAATTTGTTCTGGTTGGCACTTAAGATTGATAAACATGTCCCCATCTCGCCACCCTACCAAGGCAAACATCTTTCCCCTTATCTTAAACACTGGAATATCCGGAGCAAAGGGATACTCCAACTTAGCTTCAGTTTTAGCCAAGAGATATGCTGCTAATTGAGAATAATCCATGCACTTCCCCTAATGACTAAAATAACAAAGCCAGTAGCATACTGCGACTGGCTTTGTAGTGATTCCTCAAGCTTGGCTAACCAAAAATTAGGCTACGCTTTGCTTATGAATCAAGTGGCTATTGTCCAGAATAAACTCTAGAGCCACCTCATCACAAGCATGCTGGCGTGGACAAATATCACAATCTTTCATTACTTTCTCAGGCAGTAAGCTTTTCGACGTTGGACTAAAGCCCAGCTTCATGAAGAACTCCGGTACTCGTGTTAATACAAACACTTTCTCGATCTCCATTTTCTTCGCCTTTTTCATGAGATGCTGCACCATGGCACGTCCCTGACCTAAACGTTGAGAGCCAGGGTAAACACCTAAAGAACGAATTTCCGCCAAGCCAGTGTCGTATAAATAGAGCGACGCACAACCGGTCACCTTGCCAGCTTGCTCACTAACGGTAAAGTCACCAATGGCTTGCACTAGCTCAGGACGAGGCCGCGGTAAGTTTTCACCCGCTTGAGACCAATAATTCACCATCTCTTCAATGTTGTCTAAATCGGTCATACGTGCAGAGCGCACATACAGGCCCTTAACATTGCGTTTTGATAAGCGTATTTCAGCTTCGGTTAAGGCATGTTCTACTTGTTCTGGCGCTACTCCACCTAAGGCTTGGCGCTTGGCCAGCGTCGACTCTAAAGACAAGTTTGGATAGACGTCCTGTTCTATCTCTGGTGCTAACTCTTTAAACTCTGCCAAACTTAGTTCTTCCAGCGGTACGCCTTTCTCTATCGCTTTTACCACGGCAATACCCACAATGTGGTGGGCCTCGCGGAAAGGAATGCCCTTAGCTACCAAGTAATCGGCCAACTCGGTGGCATTAGAGTAACCACCTTTAGCCGCTTCAATGGTTGTCTCTTCATGCACTTGCATATCATCAAGCACCAACTCGGCCATGGCTAAACAATCACCCCAAGTATCCAAAGCGTCGAATAGACCTTCTTTGTCTTCTTGCATGTCTTTGTTATAGGCCAAAGGGAGCGCTTTAAGGGTCATCATAATGCCCGATAAAGAGCCATATACTCGCCCGGCCTTACCACGGATTAACTCCAATGCATCGGGGTTTTTCTTCTGCGGCATCAGTGACGAACCAGAGGTCACTTGATCAGATAAGTCGAGGAAAGCCGACTCACCCGAATTATAAAAAATTAAATCTTCGGCCATGCGGCTTAAGTGGATCATGCTAATCGAGGCGGTAGAAATCAGCTCAACCACATGGTCTCGGTCAGATACTGAATCTAAGCTGTTGCGGGTGGCGCGACGAAAGCCAAGATCTTTAGCAATTTGCTGACGGTCCATTGGGTAAGCAGTACCGGCTAAGGCACCACAACCAAGTGGGCACACATCTAAACGGCTTAGCGCATCTTGTAGGCGCGAATAATCCCGTTCAAACATTTCAACATAAGCCATTGCCCAATGAGAAAAGGTGACGGGTTGAGCACGCTGTAAGTGAGTATAACCAGGCAGCACAGTATGTTGCTGCTGACGAGCAAACTTCACTAGCTTTTGCTGTAGCTTGTCTAAGTGCTCTAATAACTCAACACCCTGACCTTTACACCACAGTTTTAAGTCGGTGGCGACTTGGTCATTACGGCTACGACCGGTGTGTAGTTTTTTACCAAGATCACCCACTCGCTGAATCAACTGAGTTTCAACCCATGAGTGAATATCTTCTGCATCGCTGCCAAGAATTTGTTGGGGGTTTTCGGCAACTTGCTTGCCCAGATCTAATAGCGCTTCTTCTAATTTGCTTTGTTCATCTTGATTAAGCACGCCAACACTTAATAAGGCCTTAGACCAAGCAATAGAGCCAGTGATGTCCTGTTCCGCTAAGCGGTAATCAAAACGTAAAGAATCGTTGAACTGCTTAAATCTGGTATCTGCAGCTTGGCTAAAACGCCCACCCCACAATGCCATTTTTCTCTCCATTTATTATTGCAAAGACCTCAGCGCAATTTGCAGCTGAGGCCCAAGTATTTCTTACTTAATAACGTCAGCTAATCTTATTTACTGTTTAGCGCGCGGATCCGACTGGCTAGAGAGTATAAACGAATAAAGCCTTCAGCGTGTTTTTGATCGTAAACCTGATCTTCCCCAAAGGTGGCAAACTCTTCAGAGTACAAGCTATTTGGAGAGCGTTTTTGTACCGCAACCGCTTGGCCTTTATATAGCTTAACCACAACTTCGCCATTGGCATCGGCAGCCAAAGCTTCAGAAGAGGCTAACAGTGACTTACACAAAGGGGTAAACCAACGACCGTCGTACACCAAATGTGCCATCTCTTGGCCTACTTTTTCACGCCAAATACGTGAAGTTTTATCGAGTACCAATTCTTCAATAGCACGTAGCGCGGCAACAATCACCGTGCCCCCCGGAGTTTCATAACAACCACGAGACTTCATACCAACGGTACGGTTTTCAGTAATGTCGATACGGCCTACACCGTGCGCCGCAGCAATTTCATTTAGCTTCATTACCACTTGGTAAGGGCTAAGCGCTTCATCATTAACCGCTACCACACGACCTTGTTCAACTTTAAGGCTAACGTATTCTGGTTCATTTGGCGCATCAACGGGGTCAACCGTTAAAGTCCAAACACCTTTACTTGGCTCGTTCCAAGGGTCTTCTAGTTCACCACCTTCGTGAGAAATGTGCCAAGCATTAGCATCGCGGCTGTAAATTTTAGTTGCAGAAGCGGTGGTTGGAATGTTGCGCTCGGCTAGGTAATCCAGTAGATCTTCACGGCTCTCCATATCCCATTCACGCCATGGAGCGATAACGGTAAGCTCGGGTGCTAGCGCGGCAAAGCAGCTTTCAAAACGAATTTGGTCATTACCTTTACCAGTACAACCATGACACACGGCATCGGCGCCCACTTTACGGGCCACTTCTACTTGCGCTTTAGCAATAATTGGACGCGCCATAGAAGTACCCAATAGATAAGTACCTTCGTACACAGCACCGGTTGCAATAGTAGGGTAGATGTAATCAGCAACAAACTCTTCTTTTAGGTCAACAATGTGACACTCAGAAGCACCCGAAGCTAAGGCTTTTTCTTCTAAGCCCACTAGTTCTTCTGCGCCTTGGCCCACATCGGCACAAAAAGCCACAATTTCACAGTTGTTGTAGGTTTCTTTCAACCAAGGGATGATGGCCGAGGTATCTAGGCCGCCGGAGTATGCTAATACAACTTTTTTGATATCTGACATCGTAAAATTCCTTGTTTAACTCAACAAATAGCTGAGCTGCTTTTAACTTAATAAACTAACTAAAACGGCGTTTTGGGCGTGCATGCGGTTTTCAGCTTGATCAAAAATCAGCGACTGCGGACCATCCATCACTTCCGAGGTTATTTCCAACTCGCGGTGCGCAGGTTGGCAGTGCAACACATGGTTGATACCACATTGCTGCAACAAATTCTGGTTAATTTGATAAGCGATAAACTTATCTTTCACAGATTGCAAGGGAGTGTCATCCCCCATTGAAACCCAAGTATCTCCATACACTACATCGTAGCCTTTAATATCTTCGATTTTATCGCTAACCACAATCTTGCCGCCATGAATTTTGGCCAGCGCTTGGGCTTTTTGTACTACTTGCGCATCCGGACTTGAGCCTAGTGGGCAGATCGCCGCCACTTCCATACCTAAAATGGCGCCCCCCAGTAACAGTGAATGGGTGACATTATTACCATCACCGATATAAGCCAATTTCACTTTGCTTAGGTCAGAGTAATGTTCACTGATGGTTTGAAAATCAGCCAAGCCCTGACAAGGATGGTATAAGTCACACAGTGAATTAATAATCGGCACCGAGGCGTGCTCACGCAGAGTTAGCAAGGTTTTATGAGAAAATACCCGCGCCACAATGGCATCGGCCCAACGAGTGATATTGGACGCGAAATCTTTGACACTTTCGCGCTCGCCCATGGCACCGTTTTGTTGATCGAGGTACACCGCGTGGCCGCCCAAACGATTAATCCCGATATCAAAGGTAACGCGAGTTCGTAATGAGGGTTTTTCAAAAAGGGTCACGACACTTTTTCCAGCCAGTGTTTGACCATAATCTGCGGGAGATGTTTTTATCTTGGCTGCTAATTCTAGCAGACCCAAAATTTGTTCTTGAGTTAGTTCCTGTAGACTAAGCAGGTGCTTAAAATCACTCATTACTTTTCCTTAAACGCTTACTTGAGTCCCAACCGACTCGCCATTATATGTTTGACCAGCGAGTAAGCTGGCTAATTTTGCTGGGTCTTTCCAAGACGCCAATGCCACCGCACTGTTGAGAAACGCTGCCGCTTCCAGCGCCGCTTTCACCTTAACGCTCATGCCATCGGTAATTACGCCGTCGGCAATCAGTTGCTCGGCCAAAGCACTGTCTAATTGAGCGATTAACTGTTTGTTTTGATCCAATACGCCAGCCACATCAGATAACAGCACCAACTGCCCTTGCAACAACTTACAAATCGCTAATGCCGCTTGATCGGCATTCACATTGTACAGTTCGCCATCGTCACCAATACCAATAGAGCTTATCACTGGCACATGGCCCTGCTCAATTAAACTAGTCAACAATGCTGGGTTGCCTTCAGTGGCCTCACCCACATGCCCCAAACGTGGGTCCATGGCGCTCACCTTACAGCTGCCCGCATCACTTAAACACAGGCCCACCGCAGATAGTCCTGACTTTAAGGCTTGCGCTAACAGCAACTTATTACTGGTACCCGCCAAGGCTCCCACCACATAGGGAATTTGCTCTTTTGGGGTAACTCGTAAACCATCGAGTTTCTCTGAAACAAAGCCCATTTTGCTGAGTACGTCTTCAACTACCACGCCACCACCATGCACTAATACGATGGCTTGCTTAACTTGTTGTAAGGCTACAAATAGGTTGTTTAATGCTTCGGCGTTATTTAATACCGCCCCGCCTAACTTAATCACTAATGGTTTCATATTCAGCCTTAAATTAGCGCTTCGCTAACGGCAAAACCGTTACGAATATTGACACATTGAATTGCCTGGCTCGCCGCCCCTTTTAGTAGGTTGTCTTCAGCCGATACCACGATTAAATCGTCGCCTTGCTGCTGCCACGCCAAATCAATAAACGGAGTATGTTCTACTTTACTGATGGCCGGCCACTGCCCTTCTAAAATGCGCACAATATTCTGATCCGCATAAGCTTGCTGATAAGCCTGATTAACCTGCTGCTCGGTAGTGCCGGCTTTTAAGCAAATATTCATGGTGGCTAAAATGCCCCGTTTAAAGTTCCCCAAGTGCGGAGTAAAAATAACGGGGTGGCCAAGATGAGCCTCAATTTCAGGGTGATGACGGTGAGTAAATACACCATAAGGCGCCAAGCTTACTTCGTAAAAAGAAGTAGTAAGAGAAGCCTTACGCCCCGCCCCACTGACACCACTGGTGGCGTTTATGACCACCTTACTGGCGGAGTCAATTAGCCCGGCTTCCACTAAGGGTTTTAGAGCCGTTAAGGCGGCAGTGGGGTAACAGCCTGCCACCGCCACTAAATCCGTTTGTTTAATTTGCTCAGCATTCCATTCAGCCAAGCCGTATACCGCCTGCTCTAACAACTCGGGAAATTGATGAGTAAAGCCGTAGAAGTTTTGATAAAACTCGGCGCTGTTTACGCGAAATGCACCGGATAAATCAAATACCTGACAGCCAGCTTGCAAGAAGCTAGCGGCTAAGTCATGGCTCACTTCGTGAGCGGTGGCTAACAACACGACATCTACATCAGCAAACCGCTGGGCAATATCAGCCACAATTAAAGGCTGTACTGGCAAGTCGACAACACCACGTAACTTACCATGTAAGCTAGATAAGGGTTTACCGGCATCTACACTATTTTCAGATACATATAAACCGGCCAATTGTAAGTGTGAATGACGGCTCACATAGCCGGCTAACTCGGCTCCTGTGTAGCCACTTGCCCCAACAATCGCTGTTTTTAACATGTTGTATATTCCTCGAATCCTGCTCTTCGGATGTCACACATCCCCGCCAAATGTGAATAAAACTGTTGATTTATTCAGCGTTCAAATATGCCACATCTTCACTATAAGCGGAGCATAACATAGGCATTGATTTATGCAATAAAAATGAATTTTTATTTAACATTAATCAAATCTATCATTACAATAGATAAGTTATAAGTAACTAGCGGTTCTATTAGCCGGTTTTAAGACTTATAGTTAAAGGCTGAACTGACGCAGACATGCCTCTTAAAATGTAATTAAATTACACTTTTTGACTATGAGAGCAGTTTTAGGTATGTTTTTGCATCAGAAAAAGGGTGATTTAGTAAAAAAATTTCAAAATCGCTAGCAAACGCAAACAGTGAAGGAAAAACGATGAGCCAGAATATGCCTCAGGAAATCAACGCGTCGTTACGAGGAAACGTTAATTTACTCGGACAGCTGCTTGGCAATACCATTAAAAGCCACATGGGAGAAGCGTTTCTAGAGAAAGTGGAAACCATTCGCCAGTTGGCCAAGGCCTCGCGCAATGATGATGACCAAGCCCGTGAACAACTACTCGAGTTGCTACGCAACTTAAGTGATGATGAACTCTTACCGGTAACCCGTGCATTTAGTCAGTTTTTGAACTTGGCTAACATCGCCGAGCAATTCCACACCATTTCACGTAATTGCGAAGGCAGCACCTGCGCTCAAGACCCTATTGATCAAGTATTCAACAAGCTAAAAAGAGAAAAACTCACTGAGGCCGAGATCCACCATGCAGTGGCTCAACTCAACATCGAGCTGGTATTAACCGCCCACCCCACCGAAGTGACTCGCCGTACCTTAATCAATAAGCACGTTGCCATAAACAACTGCTTAGACTGGTTAGAGCTTGATTTACCAGAACAAGAACGCAGCCAACTACTGGGTCGCTTAGAACAGCTAATTAACCAAGCGTGGCATACTGACGAAATTCGGAAGCAACGCCCAACCCCAGTCGACGAAGCCAAATGGGGCTTTGCGGTTATCGAAAACTCACTCTGGCAGGCGGTTCCCGAATTTGTTCGCCAACTAGATAAAAAGCTCGGCCAGCACTTCGATATGCGGTTAGCACTAGACGCTGCACCAGTGGTGTTCTCATCATGGATGGGCGGCGACCGTGACGGTAACCCCTTCGTTACCGCCAAAGTCACCGAAGAAGTATTACTCTCTAGCCGCTGGGTGGCCGTAGATCTTTACCTAAAAGAAATCCAGACCCTGGTAAGTGAACTGTCGATGAGTGATGCCAACGAGGCCTTACTCGAGCAAACCGGCGAGCAACGCGAACCTTACCGCGCCTTGCTCAAAGTATTACGTAGCGAGCTACAAGAAACTCATGACTACCTCACCGCCAAGTTAAAAGGCCAATATACCGAAGCGCGCGATATCATTACCAATACCGAGCAGCTACGCGAGCCTTTAGAACTTTGCTATTACTCGCTACAAGACTGTGGCATGGGCATTATTGCCGATGGCACCTTGCTAGATTTATTGCGCCGTATTGCTTGTTTCGGCATTAATCTACTGCGTTTAGATATTCGCCAAGATAGTGGTCGTCATGAAGAAGTGTTCTCGGAAATTACCCGCTACCTGGGCATGGGTGATTACGCCCACTGGAATGAAACCGATAAACAGCACTTCTTGCTGCAAGAGCTAAACTCAAAACGCCCACTATTCCCACGCGATTGGGAACCGAGTGACGCGGTACAAGAAGTGCTCGATACCTGTGCCATTATTGCTAAGCAAGAGCGCGAAGCCTTGGGTATTTACATTATATCCATGGCCAGTGAACCTTCTGACGTACTGGCGGTGCAACTGTTATTGCAAGAAGCGGGTTGCCCCTTCCGTTTGCCGGTAGCGCCGTTGTTTGAAACCTTAGATGACTTAAATAACGCCCCAGCCACCATGAGCAAATTGCTATCGGTTGACTGGTACCGTGGTTACATCTCTGGTCAACAGCACGTGATGATCGGTTACTCCGACTCCGCTAAAGATGCCGGCGTATTAGCCGCATCATGGGCTCAATACCGCGCCCAAGAGGCCTTGGTAGCTATCTGTGAAAGTCACCAAATTAGCCTGACTCTGTTCCATGGCCGTGGCGGTACTATTGGCCGAGGCGGCGCGCCAGCCCATGCCGCTCTGCTCTCGCAACCTCCTGGTTCACTAAAAGGAGGCCTACGGGTAACCGAACAAGGGGAAATGATCCGCTTTAAATTTGGTCTACCCAAGGTGGCCTTAGACAGCTTAAACCTTTACGCCAGTGCGGTGCTTGAAGCCAACTTAATTCCGCCAATGGAACCTAAAGATGAGTGGCGCGAGGTGATGGATCAAATCGCTGAAACCTCTTGTGACGCTTATCGCGGCGTGGTGTGGGGAGAAGAAGACTTCGTACCCTATTTCCGAGCGGCAACACCAGAGCGCGAATTGGCCAAACTGCCTTTAGGCAGCCGCCCAGCGAAACGTCGTCAAGACGGTGGAGTTGAGAGCCTACGGGCTATTCCTTGGATTTTCTCTTGGAGCCAAAACCGCTTATTGCTTCCCGCTTGGTTAGGCAGCGGCACCGCCTTTGAAGAACAACTTGAGCAGGGTAACGCCGAATTACTCGCTGAAATGCGCGCTTGGCCATTCTTTGATAATCGCTTGGCAATGTTGGAAATGGTGTTCCTAAAAGCCGATACTTGGCTGTCGAAAATCTACGATGACCGTTTGGTTGAACCAGAGCTTCAAGTGCTCGGTGAAAAGCTACGTAATCAACTGGAACGCGGCAAGGAAGCATTAATGTCGCTCTCTCCAGAGCACCGTTTACTGGCCAATCAAGCTTGGGTGGTTGAGTCGATTAATCTACGCAACCCTTATATCGACCCCTTGCATGTACTTCAGGTAGAGTTGCTTAACCGCTCTCGCATCAACGAAGAGCTTTGCCCCAATGTTGACCAAGCCTTGATGGTCAGTATTGCCGGTATCGCCGCAGGTATGCGTAACACCGGTTAACCATTGCTATCCACAACCCCGCTTCATGCGGGGTTGTTGTTTCAACCGCTTCCGCCGCCGCTGAGTTATCAGATTCGGTAGCAAATCTATTAAACAATATATCATCGACTAGGATGACGACGATGCAGAACTATAAAGGTTGGTTATTTTTAGCTTCCTTGTTGTTATATCTGCTATTTGCCTTTGGCTTGATTGGTCTTACCCTTCCCACCTTATTTGCTTGGGGAGCTGCACTATTACATTGGCCACAATTAGGCTCCACCATCAAGATCCAAGCGGGCTGTTTATTTGGTTTAGGCTTATTGTTACTAGGACTGGCAGCCAGCCAAGATAGCTGGTTGGGGCTAGAGCAAATTATGTCAATTAACTTGCCACTACTGGCGATGTTTAGTGCGGTGTCATTCCTAGCCTTAACCAATTCAGACAAAGCCGACGAACCGCTACCCTTAGGTAAAAAGAGCATTGCCAGTACCGCACTGGGGGTTAACCTGCTGGGCGCCATCATCAATTTATCGGTGATCTTTATCATGGGCGATCGCCTCGCTCAGCGTCGGCCATTAACTAATACTCAGCAGATCATCCTCACGCGCTGCTTTTGTGCCGCCGCCTGGTGGTCGCCCTTCTTTATTGCCACCGCGGTATCCCTTACCTATGCACCCGGTATGCAATGGTTGGATGTATTATTTCCCGGTCTATTAATGACTGGCTTAGCGCTGTTACTCAGTAGCGTAGAAGTAATGATAAAAGATAAGGGGGAATTTGCTGGTTATCCAATTAAAGCCGAAAGCTTGCGTATTCCCTTATTGCTCGCTTGTAGCGTAATGGCCCTGCATTTTGTCTATCCGGCCATCAGCATCATCTTAATAATTACCTGTTTAGCGCCTATCGCGGCACTCGGTTTCGCTAAAGGGTCTTCCAAATTGGTGATAGCCAGAAATTTTATTCGCCATCGTCTACCTAACGTAGGCAGCCAGTTTGTATTGTTCCTGGCTGCGGGAGTCTTCTCTGCGGGCATAAAATCACTGCTTAGCGCTTACCCTGATTTTTTAAACTTACAAGACTTAGGCTTTTCCGCGTTGAGCTTTGCTCTGATCCTAGCCATGATGATTATCGCAGGTATGTTAGGTGTGCATCCGGTGGTAAGCATTGCCGTGGCCAGCCCCTTGTTACTCCCCATGGAACCAGCCCCCAGCCAACTCGGCTTCTTATTTCTTAGCTCTTGGGCGATATCAGCAGGCAGTAGTCCACTATCTGGCGTAGGCCTAACCATGATGTCGCGCTACCAATTCTCCAGCCGCCAACTGCTGAAAAACAATTGGCACTACGCAATACTAATGTGGCTAAGCTGCTCCATGCTAAATGCTTTTATCCTTTAGCGCTTAAGTCTTAATCAGTACTGAAATTGACACAGCCGCCTTTGGAGCACTTCCTAAAAGCGGCCAATTGCCTAGAACAGCACCAAGCGGTTTAAGGAGCAGCAATGGCAATGCAGTTCCTTCACGCCCTAAACCTTATACCTTAGATAGAGCTTAAGCTGGCACAGCCGCTTCTGGACGCACTCCTAGGGTATGGCAAATGGCATAAGAAAGCTCGGAGCGATTTAAGGTATAGAAATGGAAGTCTTGCACACCTTCACGCGATAATACTTTAACCATCTCTATCGCCACACTAGCCCCGACTAAATTACGGGTGGTTTGATCATTTTCCAAACCAGCAAATTGACTATGCAGCCACCTAGGCACTTTAACGTTGGCGAAGGACGCAAATTTCTTCAGCGTATTATAATTCGATACCGGCAAGATACCGGGAACAATTTCACCTTCAATCCCAATGGCCGCACAACGGTCTCGAAAACGCAGGTAGCTTTCTACATCAAAAAAGAACTGGGTAATGGCACGATTCGCTCCGGCATCCATTTTACGCTTTAGCGCCAATAGATCCGCTTGAGCACTTTTCGCTTCGGGATGCACCTCCGGATAGGCGGCGACCGAGATGTCAAAATCAGCCTCTTCTTTTAATAAGGCAACCAAGTCGTTGGCATACATTTGCGGTTTTGCCGCGCCTTGAGGCAAATCGCCACGTAACGCCACAATGTGTTTAATGCCACTTTGCCAGTAATCTCGGGCAATTTGGCGCAACTCATCGGGAGTAGAATCAATACAAGTTAAATGCGGTGCCGCTGCCAATCCGGTACGCTCTTTTATCGCCTTAATCACCTTATGGGTGCGGTCACGCGTGCCCGAGTTGGCGCCGTAAGTCACCGAAACAAACTTAGGTTTAAGGGTTTGCAAACGCTCAATCGACGCCCACAGAGTTTGCTCCATCGTCTCGGTAGTAGGTGGAAAAAACTCAAACGAGACATTAATAGCTCGATTCAGTTCACTAAGACTTTGGTTTAGTGTTTCGATATGTTGTGCGTGCTGAAATCCCATGACCTTCTCCATAAAAGACATTTAGACGTCTATACCGCTAGATAATAAAGAGAAGTTCATCTTAGTCAATCTTGTTCAGCTTCAACTTAGCTTTAGATGAATTTTTTTCAACATCAGATAATTCATCCTTCTCAGCCAAACAAAACCATTAACTAATCCTCGAACGGCTGGTATTGAATAACATTAACCCACCACTCCTTGACTCCCGAGGGCGTCTTAACCAATACCTCGTCATCCACCTGCTTACCAATTAAGGCGCGCGCCATCGGTGAATCAATGGTGATATAACCTAGTTTGGGATCAATTTCGTCGGTACCGACGATGCGATAACGGACAATATCGCCAGCTTCGTTTTCCAACTCTACCCAAGCGCCAAAAAACACTTTGCCATTTTGCTGGGGGTGATGGTCAACGATCTTCAGTGCATCTAAACGCTTAGTTAAAAAGCGTAAGCGCGAATCTATACGGCGCAGTTCTCGCTTGCCTTCTTTATACTCGGCATTCTCCGAACGGTCGCCCAGAGCAGCCGCTTCCGATACCGCTTGGGTTACTTCAGGGCGCTTAACCTTCCACAGGTATTTCAGCTCTTGGTCAAGTTTATGCCAGCCGGCACGAGTGATGAGATTGGTTTTCATGGTGCTCATAGAAAAAGGCCTGAGTCAGCAATTATAAACGACTCAGGCCCAACAATAACCAGCTTAATTAACCCACCCTAGCTTGAGTGGTTTCGCGTTTAACCAGCTCAATGGGAGGAATACGGAAGTTATGAGCTTCGCCGCCATTCAACATGTCTAAAATGGTTAATGCCGCCGCATAGCCTGTATCAAAAATTGGCTGACGCACGGTAGTTAGAGGCGGAATAAAGAAAGCCGAGCTGGGAATATCATCAAAGCCAATTACCGACACCCGCTCTGGCACCGCTCGCTTCGCTTGATATAAGGCCTGCATAGCTCCATAAGCAGTTAAATCATTTGCCGCAAATATAGCAGTAAATGGTCGCTTACTGGCTAACAAACGCTGCACTGCGTCGAAGCCCCCCTGTTCGGTAAAGTCCCCTTGCTCAACTAGCTGTAATTTCACTGGCAAGCCCGCATGCTCCATAGCTTGGCAGTAGCCCTCGTAACGCTGCTGAGTATCGGGGTGACCTTTGGCCCCTTTAATGTGCACAATATCTTGATGGCCAAGTTGAATCAGGTGGTTAGTGGCCATGTAAGCGCCCACCGAGTTTTCGATTTTAATCGAACGCAAACGCGGCGATTCTAAAGCCCGCCCTAAGGCAACTATCGGCCGTTTTTTTGAAAATTCAAGCAGTTGTTCATCACTTAACCCACCGGTGACGATGATGATGCCATCCACCGAGCGCGACAAGAGCAACTGCATCGACTCCATCTCTTCTTCACTATTCCAGTGGCCAGTAACAATGATATGAGAATAGCCCTGAGCGAGTAACACCTCTTCGATGCCGTTTAGGATAGATGAATAGAAAGGGCTGTCGGGATCTTGCACCAATACACCAATGGTCATAGTTCGGCTACTGGAACTTACTCCCGTTTGCTGCCCTGGTTTATAGCCTAACTCGGCCATCGCAGCTTGAATTTGCTTGCGCTTAGCATCTGATACATAGGTAGTCTGGTTCATAAACCGAGATACTGTACTAGGTGATACTCCGGCTAAGGCTGCGACATCGTATACGGTTGAACGCTGTCCTACTTTATTTTTATCTTTCACGTTTATTCTCTGACAACTAACTCGAGTCCGCATTTTATCTCTCTTTTTTTTACATGCCTATAACAGTCGGTAACAGAAGAGATAAAACTTCCTACGACCACTATATACGTGAAATGCTTAAAGCACTTGTTTCAAATAAAATTGAGCGATAGAACACAGTAACAGATCACATTCTTACGCTCTTATTTTTACAACATCTATGATTAAAACTCAAAAAAACAAGCAAGAAAGGCCAGCAATAAGCTGGCCCATATTATTAACTTTTTTCTTAGTAACTACTTCAACCGATGCTCATCTAATACCGTAGTAACCCACACTAAGGGTGCATTCCAGTTAATGGTAATTTCATTTAGCGACCATGCACCAATCTCATCTGCCCAACAGGTTTGACCAATACATTTACCTTTTAAACCTGCCGCAATCGGGTCACTAAAGGACATCGAGTTAGGTCCACCTGATAAAGCACCCGGAGCCGGTTTTGGCGATTTGGCATCGGCTTGATGCGCCCAAAAACGGTGATGTGGATTCTTCAATGGATTACTACCGTAACCAGAAATATAAGACTGGTCTAGTGGGTTGCGTCCTAACAGGTAATCCATAGCATGTACTAAGGTTTGCATGTACTTGCTATCACCGCTGAAGTCACTAGCGTAGGTAAGGAAAATACCACGCTTAGCCAAGTTTGAGTTCGAGCCCCAAGGGTATTGCTCAGCGGTATAAGGAATATGGTAACCCTCATTCGCCAACTGTTTATAGTAACCATCAGCAGCGGCAACAATGTTAGCTCGCACTTTCTCTCTACTCGCTTCATCAAGCAGGCTAGGCACTACGGCCAAGCTTAGGTTACCTGCGGGGCTTAGACCTGCCCACCACAAATCACCATCAGCAGTTTCATTACCAGCAGGAGCCGTTAAGAAGTAAGGTGAAGCCTTGATGTAATCAAAGTATTCAGCTTGCTCTGTAGTAATAAACAGTTCCGCCGCAGCCCAATAAAACTCATCGCTTACATCGACATCATCATAAGGGCCTGAACCGGTAAAGTTATCGTAAGCATATACCTCAGGATGCTGATTTGCCGCTTTCCATGCTCGCTCCGCGGCGCTTAAACATTGTGCAGAAAAGTCGGCATCAATGTCTTTCCAAATCCGCGCACATTGAGCAGCAGTGGCCGCCAAGTTTAAGGTAGCCGCAGTACTAGGCTGCCCTACATAACGTTTCATTGGATCTTTATGTGGAGGCATCGGCATGCCAGTCCAGTTTTCATCCGCCACTTTATGGAAGACCATACCAGAGGCATCAATTTCGCTTAACTTAAGATCACTCAGGTTCTCTCGCTGGTTACCCACAGGTACAGAGACTTTGCTTCCGTCAGGAATTTGCATAGCCAACATAAATTCCATGTTCCAGCGCGCTTCGTCGAGTAAGTCGTTCACTCCATTGCCGGCTTCTGGAATGGCTTGGCTACCATCAGGGAAAGGTTCTGTCGCTCCTTCAATAAATTGTGAGCGTTCGAATAGATTCATTAGAGTCCAAGTACTGATGCCACCATTCACCACATACTTACCGTGGTCACCGGCATCGTACCAGCCGCCTGTCACATCCATGGTTAAATCACAACCAGGCCATTTGTTACCTTTGGCATCGGTCTTATCAAAACAACTCACCACGTCAGGAACATGTCCAGCAGGACGTGCCAAATCTGGGCGGCGCACGTAGTCGGCTTTAATCTCTATACCGCTACGGTTGTTATAAAAGTAAGCCAGTGCGTCATGTTTCAACTCGCTGTATATATCGTCTGCAATTCTAAATGGGTGACTAGTTTTGCCATCCACTTCTAACACCAAGTTTTGGTGCTTGCTGGTTAAGGCTGAAAAATCTGCCTGATGAACCATTTCGCCAGAAGCAGCATTTAGGCCAAATACCTTGGTTTTTCCCGCTAATAGATAATTGCCTTGTTCATCTTTAACTCGCCAAACTCGCGGTTGTTTACTGTCATTTTGAATAACCGCTATTTTTTCAGACTTAGGGAAAAAGCCGATTTGGTTTAAGCGAATAGTCGGAATTTTGTTAACAACAACAAAAGACTTACCCTTCAAAGAAATGTCGCTAAAGCAGAGCACGGCTGGCTTTTGCGCCCCTAATTGAAACTGAAACTCAGTTTTGGGGTCGCTGGCCATTTCTTGAGTAAATTTGAAACTAAAAGCTTTAGGCTCAGTTCCAATCTTTAACTGCTTATTGAAAAACTGGGTGTAAGGTGCTCCATTGTGCTGAATAAGAGCCGTAAAAGCCGTGTTTTTATCAGCACGGGCGACAAAGTCAATGCTGTAATCTTGGCCTTTCTCTAAGCCAAAGCCACGCTGACCCATAATAACGTCCCACGGGTTACTTCCGGCACGTTTAATATCCATACAGGCTTCGCCGTCTTTCACCGTTAATTCAGCACCACTTGACCACCAGCCAGTGGTTCCGTTACTAAAATCAGTGTTGCTGAGCATTTCAGGGGAAGCGACCGCCACCGCAGAGGCGCTCACCAAACTCATCAAAGCAATGCTTTGACTAATGCGGTTTAAACTAAATCGAATAATAGGTGTGCGATTAACGCCCATTTCGGTCTCCTTGAACTGAGGCATTGAAAACTACGTAGCACTCTAAAGCAACGCAGTTGATTTGGGCGAAATTTAGCTCACATATCCATGACTAAACACCTGAAACAAAACAAATCTATGAAGCGCTTATGAAAAAAATTTCATTTCGTGAAACGCTTTTCACAGAATAATATTTGCAGCTAGTGATTTTTCTACTTGATGCCATTTAAGAAGCCTCTAAGATAGGGGCATTTGCTGCCACAACAACTGACTCATCATTAGCAAACCTATGCAAAGTTTAGAACAACAAATCGCCTCAGATATTAATGCGCAAGCCCAACAAGTAAGCGCGACCATAAAGCTACTCGATGAAGGCGCCACTGTGCCTTTTATTGCCCGCTATCGAAAAGAAGCCACCGGTGGCTTAGATGATGGACAACTTCGCCTATTAGAACAACGTCTGGTTTATCTGCGTGACATGCAGCAACGCCGTCTCAGCATTTTAAAATCGATTCGTGAGCAAGACCAATTAAGCCCCGAGCTAGAACGCGCGATCAATGCAGCCAGCAGTAAAACCGAGTTAGAAGATCTCTACCTTCCTTACAAACCCAAACGCCGCACTAAAGGACAACTAGCCATTGAAGCGGGCTTAGAGCCCCTAGCCGAATTATTGTTAAGCCAACCAGAACAAGCCCCTGAAACTTTGGCTGAAGCTTATATCAACCAAGAAGCCGGGTTTGCTGATAACAAAGCGGTACTAGACGGCGCAAAATTCATCTTGATGGAACGTTTTGCCATTCAAGCTCCACTATTAGCGCAGTTACGGGCATTTTTACAAGAGCAGGCCTTAGTTAGCACCACCGTGATTGACGGCCAACAACATGCTGGCCAAAAGTTTCAAGACTACTTTGACTATCAAGAAGCCTTGAGCAAAATCCCTTCGCACCGAACCCTAGCGATATTGCGCGGGCGCAATGAAGGTATATTGAACCTATCGCTAGACGTGGAACAGGCTGATGCGCTGAGCCATCCCGCCGAACAGATGATCCGCGACTACTTCGACTTGCACCCTAAAGGACTGCCCTGCGATAAATGGCTTAATACTGTGGTACAGTGGACCTGGCGGGTTAAACTGAAACTACAACTGGAAACAGAGCTACTCAACCAGTTACGCGAAAAAGCCGAAGATGAAGCGATTAGCGTGTTCTCGCGTAACCTAAACGATCTGTTAATGGCCGCACCAGCTGGCGCCAAACCGACCTTAGGTTTAGACCCAGGCCTGCGTACCGGAGTGAAAGTAGCGGTAGTCGACGCCACTGGTAAGCTAGTGGCTTACGACACCATTTATCCCCATGCCCCGCGTAATCAATGGCAGCAGTCACTCAATACGCTAGCGTCTTTGGTGCAGCAACATCAGGTAAAACTGCTTAGTATCGGTAATGGTACCGCCTCACGTGAAACCGACCAACTCGCCGCCGACTTAATTAGCATGCTACCAGAACAAGGTTTACAAAAAGTCATGGTGAGCGAAGCGGGCGCATCGGTCTATTCCGCTTCGGAACTCGCCGCCCAAGAATTCCCCGAATTAGATGTATCGATTCGCGGAGCGGTTTCGATAGCCCGCCGCTTGCAAGACCCACTTGCAGAGCTGGTAAAAATTGAAGCGAAAGCCATCGGAGTTGGCCAGTATCAACACGATGTCAGTCAAAGTAAGTTGTCGCAGCAACTCGATAGCGTTGTAGAAGACTGTGTAAACGCTGTAGGCGTTGACGTTAATATGGCCTCAGCCCCCTTACTGAGTTTTGTGGCCGGCTTAAATAACACCATCGCGCAAAACATCGTTGCTCACCGTGACCAACATGGCGCGTTTCAGTCTCGTGCGGCGATCAAAAAAGTCGCCCGTTTAGGCCCTAAAGCCTTTGAGCAGGCTGCCGGTTTCTTGCGCATACCTCAAGCTAAAAATGCCTTGGATGGCTCAGCGGTTCACCCCGAAGCCTATCCGGTGGTAGAAGCCATAGCCAAACATAGCCAATGTGATGTTAGCCAGCTCATTGCCAATAACGAACGGCTAAGTAAACTCGACCCTAAGCAGTTCACCAACGAAAAATTCGGTCTCCCCACCGTGAATGACATCATTAGCGAACTTAAAAAGCCGGGGCGAGATCCACGCCCAGAATTTGCAACTGCAAAATTTAAGGAAGGGGTGAATACGCTTGCCGACTTAAAACCAGCGATGCAACTGGAAGGGGTAGTGACCAATGTCACCAACTTTGGTGCCTTTGTTGATGTTGGTGTGCATCAAGACGGCTTAGTGCATATTTCTTGTTTGGCCAATCATTTTGTCAAAGATCCCCATCAAGTGGTCAAAGCTGGCGACATTGTCAAAGTAAAAGTGATGGAAGTGGATGTGGCGCGTAAGCGGATCGGCTTGAGTATGCGCTTAGACGATGACATCACTAGTGTTTCAACAAGCAAAGAGAGCCCTAAAAAAGCCAAAGCGCAACACTCACATCGCCCAGCGAAACAACAAGCTAAACCACTCAATAACGCCTTTGCCGAAGCCTTCGCTAAGGCCAAGCGCTAAATCTGAGAAAATAACATTGCCCTCATCCAAACTTATCACTTAAGTTTGGATGAGGGCGACTTGCTCAGCATTTCCACGAAAATTATGGCGATACTCAGCAGCTCAACCTTCACCACTGAATAACAGCTCCGCTGCAGTTCTGGCACTGAAAGCAACTACTAATACAAAGCGATTGAGAACTTAGGCTTGTAAACTCAGTTGAGGCTGTGGGCGAAATTCACTTGAACTGGCATAACGATGTTGAATAGAAGCGTTTCTACGCGCCATCTGTTGAGCAATATCAGGATAGCGCTGTTGCAAAGCTTGCGCATTTTGCTGCTGCCGAGCTTGCTCGCTTGGCGCTTGTGGTAAAGCCGTTTCACTGTTAATAGAAAAAGCAGAAGGCTGTTCGTCTGATGCCAACAAGCCCGACACTTGACTATGATTAAGCTCTTGCTGAGCGGCAGCCATTTTCTGTTGTGCTCGCGCTGCTACTTGACGATCTTGCGCAGACGGTTCGGCAGGCGCCAAAGCCGCCCGCTGTACTTGTTGCATTTTAGCGATGGTAGCTTGCGGATCACTAGTCACTTCACTCACATCAATCGACACTTCACCGCCTACTGCGTAGCGCTTGCCATCGGGACCTCGTTCAAATTCAAAACTAGCCGCTCGCGCATACTGGCCACCCACCGCTTGATGTTGCATCTCATGGGTTCTAACTTCTTGATCTCGTGCCGTTAATTCATCAATCTTCTGCTGTTCGCTGTCAGTTAAGTCCTGTTGGCCTTTCTGTCTCGCGCTGGATTGATCAGAGCCACGCTGTTGTTCCCCGCTTTCCTGCTGTTGTCCTTGTTGATGTTGTTGCTGATTATCCTGTTGCTGCTGAGCATCACGCTCATTAACTTTAGCTTGATGCTGTTCTTGAACTTGCGGGTACTGAGCGCTGACCTGGGGCTTAGAGCGGTCCTTTTCTGTTCCCACCTCAGGCTCTTTTGCAAAGCTAGCAACTTCTTTAGGCTGAGCGATCACCGGACGCAGTTGGTTATCCCTGCGCGCAGCCTCTGTAGGAGGGTGCAAGGTATTGGGAAAAACGTTGGGCAGACTAACATTAATGTTCATCTTAGGCCTTTACGTCCAACAGCGTACCTAGCATTTTAGATTCTGTGTTGATCACCTTTACCCCAGCCTTAGCGTACAACTCGGCTTGACTCAGACTGACCATGGCATCCACCACTTGGTTTTGTTGCGGCTCTCTCTTGCTTGCCAGCTCAGCAAGAGTCTGCGCGCTTTGGCTAGCCTGCTGATTGGCATTAGCAATAATTTGAAAACCACTACTGGCAGCTCCCACTTGCATATGACCTCCGCTTAGCGCAGTTAAAACTCGGTTACAATTATTGCAAATTTTAGCAAACTGCTCACTTTTAAACCACTATGCGCTGAGCAAAATCGAGGACTTTCTCAGCAAATAGCTGTTTCTCTGAAATAAATGGTGCATGGGAAGACTGATTAAACTGGAATTGCTCAGCCTCGCTATGTAATAGCGCATGCTGTTGCATCGCCGCTTTGGGTACTAAGGCATCACTGCGCCCGTATAGTTGTAACCAAGGCATACTGATTTGCGCTAGCTCAGCCCGTAAATCCTGATTTTGCAACAAAGCCAGCCCTTGCTCTAGGGCAGCCAAATTAGGCAAAGGGCGGATGGCGAGTAAGTTCCTAAGTTGCTTAATGTCTTGTTTCGCTTGTTCGCTACCCATCGCTTGAATAGCCAAAAATTGCTGCAAGGTTTTTTTAAAGTCTTGCTGTAAACCTTCCGCAAAGCCCTGCAAGACCTGAGGCTGAATTCCCGGCCAATCGGTTTTAGCCATGAAATGAGCCGAACTGGCGACCGTTATCAAACCCGCGACTCGTTCAGGATGATGAATAGCAGCATACTTAGCCACCAGCCCGCCTAAAGACCAGCCCAACCAGATAGCACGCTGTACAGGTAGAGTTAATATTGCTTCAACCATACTGGCTAGACTTAGCTCTGGCTGCACCGGTGAGTGACCAAAACCCGGTAAGTCCACTTGATAAACACAAAAGTGCTCTGCCAATAGCTCACTGACTGGGCGCCAAACCGCGCCATTTAAGCCCCAGCCGTGAATTAAAATTAGGGCAGGTCCCTGACCATGCGATTCAAAATACAAATTGCTCATCTACACTTAAATACTCGGGCGATAAAGGAAACTCATGTTAACCAGTTTTAAGTCTGCTTTAAACTCGGCTTTCGGCTTAGCCACTCAGTGTGCATTTTGCCTGCAAACTAAGGCCAGTAATGAAATATGCTGCGTCAGTTGTCGCAATTTAATCATTAGTCCAGCCAGATGCCGTTGTGAACGCTGTTATTTACCCTTGGCTGAGCCCGGTATATGTGGCGAGTGCCAACAAACATCTCCCCATTTTGATAAGATTTATTGTTTAAACGATTATCTGTGGCCTACCGATGCGCTGCTTAAGAATTACAAATATGCCAAACAACGCCATCTAGCCGCTCCACTTAGTCAGCTACTTTGGCAGCAGTTACAGCAACTACAAGCACCGCTACCAGAAGCCTACTGTAGCGTGCCATTGCATTGGCGAAAACACTGGCAACGAGGCTTTAATCAAAGTGAATTACTCGCCCAGGCACTAGCAAAGCAAAGCGATATCCCCTTGGTTAATGTACTAAAACGTCATCGTTATGGTAGCAGTCAGGCCAGCTTAACGCGTCGCCAGCGGCAACGAGCCCTCAAGCATAGCTTTCGCTGCCAAGCCTCGTTACCGTTTAAACATTGGGTAGTTGTAGATGACGTGGTCACCACCGCTAGCACCGCCAATGTTATTGCTGGTAAACTGAAACATGCGGGGGCAACTCAAGTAGACATTTGGGCAATTGCTCGAACCCCCAAAGCCTAATCCAAAATTCACTTACGGCAACACTAGCAGAGCTTGGCAAAAAGCCGTACAATAAAACCTAGTATTTTAGTCAGGTATCGAGGAAGCAGATGGTATCGATCTCAGAAACGGCTCAACAACATTTTGTTAAGTTGCTAGAACAACAGCCTGAAGGCACCAATATTCGTGTATTTGTGGTCAACCCTGGTACACCTAGCGCCGAATGCGGAGTGTCTTACTGCCCGCCAGAATCCGTTGAAGAAGATGATATTCAGCTTTCTTTTAACGGCTTTAAAGCCATGGTAGATACCGCTAGTGCCCCCTTCTTAGAAGAAGCCGAAATCGACTTTGTTACCGATAAAGTGGGCTCTCAACTTACGCTTAAAGCGCCCAACGCCAAGATGCGCAAGGTAGATGATGATGCACCACTCATCGAGCGAGTTGAATACGTTATTGAAAGTCAGGTTAATCCAAACCTAGCGTCTCACGGCGGTAAAGTCAGCATTGTTGAACTCACCGAAGAAGGTGTGGTGGTACTGCAATTTGGTGGCGGCTGTAATGGCTGCAGCATGGTAGATGTAACCCTTAAGGAAGGCATAGAGAAGCAATTGCTAGAAACCTTCCCAGGCGAACTCACTGGTGTTAAAGATGTGACCGAACACCAAGCTGGTGAACACTCGTACTATTAGTTTGCTAATTTGCTGATACAAAAAAGCCTATCATTCGATAGGCTTTTTAGTCTGTGCGCTAATAAGCTCACTCTTCACGCTGGTCTCGGGCCAATAAATCAATGGCGGCCTGCTTAGGTGATTTGCCCTGATATAACACTTGATACACCTGCTCGACAATCGGCATTTCAACCGACACTCTTTGCGCCAGCAGATAGACTTCCTTGGTATTACGATAGCCTTCTACTACCTGACCGATTTCCCGCTCAGCTTGCTCGAAAGACTTACCTGCTCCCAAAGCTAAACCAAAACGACGATTACGGCTTTGGTTATCGGTACAAGTTAATACCAAATCACCCAAACCCGCCATGCCTTTAAACGTCTCAGGGTCGGCGCCTAAGGCCTTACCCAAACGGGCCATCTCGCGTAAACCACGTGTAATTAAAGCGGTACGAGCGTTGGCTCCAAAACCTAAGCCATCTGCCAAACCGGCACCAATAGCGATAACATTTTTAACCGCCCCACCTAACTGCACACCAATGATGTCGTTGTTAGTGTAGACGCGAAAACTACGTTCACAGTGCATCACTTGTGCTAAGTAGCGAACAAATTCAGCATCTGAAGAGGACGCTGAAATCGCCGTTGGCAAACCAGCGGCCAGTTCTTTAGCAAAGGTAGGACCGGATATCACAGCTAGAGAGCGTTGCTCTCCTAGGATCTCAACAGCCACTTCTGACAACAAGTGTCCGGTATCGGCTTCTAAACCTTTGGTAGCCCATGCGATCCGAGTTGCGTCGCTCAACATAGGTTTAATCTGGCGCATCACATCAGCAAATGCGAAGCTAGGCACCACCACCAATAGATTATCACTTTGAGCGACCGCACTAGCTAAATCAGCTTCTAACTCGAGGCTTTCAGGAAACGCAATACCCGGTAAAAAGTCTTTATTTTCTCGGTCTTTAGCCAGTGCAGCCACGTGCTCGGGCTCATGTCCCCATAGCACTGTGCGCTGACCATTACGCGCAATGGCAATCGCCAAAGCAGTACCGTATGAGCCTGCGCCCAATACCGTCATTGTTGCCTTAGATTTGCTCATTAAGCGTCTGCTTGAGCCGCTTTTTGTTGCTCAGCTTGCTGTTGAACATAGTTAGCAAACAAAGCGTCAAAGTTAACTGGCGCTAGGTTGATTTGTGGGAAAGAACCACGGTTGACTAGATTAGATACTGTCTCACGAGCATAAGGGAACAAAATGTTTGGACAGTAAGCGTTAATAGCATGAGCTAGTTGAGGCTCTGGCATGTTGCCTAGAGTAAAGATGCCGCCTTGGTGAACTTCACACAAAAACGCAGTTTTATCGGCAACTTTTGCAGTTACGGTTAACGTTAGCACCACTTCAAAAACATTATCAGCCAGTTTGTTGCTGCTAGTATCTAAGTCAACTTTAACTTCAGGTTTCCACTCTTGTTGAAAAACTTGTGGTGAGTTAGGTGTCTCAAAAGAGATATCTTTGGTGTAGATACGTTGAATAGCAAATTCTACTTGTGGTGCTTCTGTGCTAGCTGCTTCAGCCATGATAATTACCTTAATACAATGTTTGAAAATTTGTCTCAGTGCCACCTAATGGCACTGTAAACTCGATCTTACTTCTTTTTTGTGACCGGTAGGTTAGCTGATTTCCATTCGGTCATGCCGCCGCGTAAATTGTACACTTTCTCAAAACCTCCTTTTACCAGTGCGTTAGCCGCTGAGCCAGAACGCATCCCTGTTTCACATACAACGATAATGGGGCTGCCCTTTAAATTTTCAATGGGCTTGAAGTTATTCGCCTGTATTTGAGTGAGAGGAATGTGACGTGCGCCCGCAATATAACCTTTTTTGTACTCATCATTAGTTCGTACATCCACCACAACGGCATCTTCTTTATTAATCAATAAAGTGGCTTCATGATTTCCTACCGCCTTCACTTTTGAGAACATCGGTTGGATAAAGGTGTAAATAACAGCACCTAATAGCCCCACCCAAGCCAATGAAAGAACAGGATTATTTCCGACAAATTCGACAACTTGCTGCATAGTATGACAATTCCAGTTAAGCAAATAGTTAGTGATATTGGGGCGAGAGTATACACCCGAGCGAAAAGAATAGCAGCTCCATCACCTCGCGAAGCTCCCAATTTGCTCTAAGATTTACTTGGCAAGTAAAAAACCAGTTTAAAACGACTAATCTTGCTTGATTTGCGCTCAATCAGGTGACTCACAGCAAAAATGTAGTAATATTTCACTAATTCGTATTTAAACTTACATTTACCGATCGAGGAAATTGCAAATGTCTGCAACTAAAAAGCCTTTAGCGTTAGTCATTATGGATGGATGGGGCTACCGCCAAGATAGTGCAAACAACGCCGTAGCAAATGCCAACACTCCGGTTCTAGACAAACTTTGGGAAACCTCAGCTAGCACTCTAATTTCAGGCTCAGGTTTAGACGTGGGTCTACCCGATGGCCAAATGGGTAACTCAGAAGTAGGCCACACCAACATCGGCGCTGGCCGTATCGTATATCAAGAATTAACTCGCGTGGGTAAATCTATCGACGACGGTGACTTCTTCACTAATGAAGTCCTAGTAGGCGCGGTAGACAAAGCAGTGGCTGCAGGTAAAGCGGTACACATCATGGGTCTACTGTCTCCAGGTGGTGTACACAGCCACGAAGATCACATGTTAGCGGCTGTTGAGTTAGCAGCAAAACAAGGCGCTAAAGAAATTTACCTACACGCTTTCTTAGATGGCCGCGATACTCCACCACGCAGTGCCCAAGGCTCTATCGACAAATTTGATGCTAAATTTGCCGAAGTGGGTGTTGGTCGTATCGCGTCTTTGGTAGGTCGCTACTACGCCATGGACCGCGATAACCGTTGGGAACGTGTTGAAGAAGCTTACCAATTACTTACCGAGGGCAAAGCTGAGTACAGCTACGCCACCGCAACAGAAGCACTTGAAGCCGCTTACGCGCGTGAAGAAAACGACGAATTTGTTAAAGCTTCGGTAGTGGGTGAAAGCCCTGCCGCTATTAACGACGGCGACGCGGTATTGTTCATGAACTTCCGTGCCGACCGTGCTCGTGAAATCAGCCGTTGTTTTGTAGAACAAGACTTCACTGGTTTTGCCCGTGCTAAAGTGCCTGCTTGTAACTTCGTTACATTGACTCAATACGCTGCCGACATCGACGCGCCTTGTGCCTACGGCCCAACTGACTTGGTTAATACCCTAGGTGAGTGGCTAGAGAAACAAGGAAAAACTCAGTTACGTATTTCTGAAACTGAAAAATATGCGCACGTGACCTTCTTCTTCAACGGCGGTAAAGAAGAAGCCTTTGTTGGCGAAGATCGCGAATTAATCCCTTCACCTAAAGTGGCCACTTACGATCTACAACCAGAAATGAATTCTGAGTTGTTAACCGATAAATTTGTAGCCGCCATTGAAAGCGGTAAATACGATGTCATCATCTGTAACTACCCTAACGGTGACATGGTAGGCCACACTGGCGTATACGACGCGGCAGTGAAAGCTTGTGAAGCAGTAGATAAGAGCATTGGTCGTTTAGTTGAAGCGTTAGATAAAGTGGGCGGCGAGTGTTTAATTACTGCTGACCACGGTAATGCCGAGCAAATGGTTGATCCTGAAACTGGCGGCATTCACACAGCTCACACCAACTTGCCAGTGCCGTTCATCTACTACGGCCGTGAAGCTACCCCTGTTGAGGGTGGTCGCTTAAGTGATATCGCGCCAACCATGTTAAGCTTGATGGGTCTCGAAACCCCAGCAGAAATGACTGGCAAGGTATTGATGAATTTGAAATAATGGCTCGATGAAAGAGCCTAATTCAGTTTCGAAAAAAGGCGTAGCAATGCGCCTTATTCGCCTGTTTAACGCCAGCCTTGTTGCTGGCGTTTTGCTATTGCTTGGGCCGATGGCGAATGCCAATGAACAGCAACAACTGCTCGACGTTCAGCAACAACTCAAGCAACAGCAACAGCAGCTGAAACAAAGGAAAGCCGAAATAGACAAGGCCCAGCAGCAGCTGCGCCAATACGAGCTGGCTCTAGCCGACGCGAACCAGCAACTGCGTAAACTAAACAACCAATTAGCCCATACCGAACTTGAGCTAAAACAAAACCAACAACAAAAACAGCAAGTACAGCAACAACTCACACAGCAACAGCAAGCG
>NZ_JBNKPP010000147.1:0-1821 GCF_050295395.1 Agarivorans sp. | reverse complement strand
GGCATCATTGACCAAGAACAAGCTCGAGAGCGACGCAGTGATGTAACCAGTGAAGCCGACTTTTACGGTTCAATGGACGGTGCCAGTAAGTTTGTAAAAGGGGATGCCATCGCTGGTATTCTGATTTTGTTTATTAATATTTTGGGCGGCTTTATTATTGGAGTCGCTCAGCACGATTTAAGTTTCGCCGAAGCTGCTGAAGTGTATACCTTGTTGACCATTGGAGATGGCTTGGTCGCGCAAATTCCCTCCTTACTGTTGTCAATTGCGGCTGCTCTGGTCGTAACACGACAAAATACCGAAGCGGATATGGGTGAGCAGGTTAGCCTGCAAATGTTTAAAGATCCGCGAGTAATGATTATTTGTGGCTCTATCTTATTTGTCATGGGCATTGTTCCAGGAATGCCCCATATTGCATTTTTAAGTTGTGCGGCTGTGTGTTTAGTGACCGCTTGGCTGCGTCACAAAAATGACGCTAAAGCAGCTGCAGAAACAGCCATGCAGCCCAGTAGCCCTAATACCATGAGTAATGCTGAACCGAAGGAGTTGGGTTGGGATGATGTTCAGCCCGTTGATGTTATTGGCTTAGAAGTGGGTTACCGCTTAATTCCCTTGGTGGATAAGAGCCAAGGCGGCGAATTGCTCGCACGAATTAAAGGCGTGCGTAAGAAGCTTTCTCAAGATTTGGGTTTCTTGGTTCCTGCCGTGCATATTCGCGATAATTTAGATCTTGGACCCAACCAATACCGGATTACCCTAATGGGGGTGAGCTACGGTGAATCGGAAGTCTTCCACGACCGTGAAATGGCGATTAACCCCGGTCAAGTGTTTGGTAAAATTGAAGGTCAGCCTACTACTGATCCGGCATTTGGCCTAGAGGCCGCGTGGATCGCCACCGAACAGCGCGAACATGCTCAAACTCTAGGTTACACAGTGGTTGACTCTGCAACTGTAGTGGCAACCCACTTGAGTCAGTTGTTAACCAATAATGCGGCTAGCTTACTCGGCCATGAAGAAGTACAAAACTTGTTAGACATGCTGGCGGGTAGTTTGCCTAAATTGGTAGAAGGTTTAGTTCCTGACACCATGACATTGTCCACCGTTGTGAAAGTTCTACAAAATCTGTTAAACGAGGGCGTGCCTATTCGCGATGTACGCAGCATTGTTCAGACCTTGGTGGAATATGGACCTAAGACTCAAGACCCAGATGTATTGACGGCAGCGTGTCGAATTTCTTTGAAACGCTTAATTGTACAAGAGTTGATTGGCAGTGAGGCAGAATTGCCGGTTATTACTCTTTCTCCAGACTTGGAGCAAATATTGCATCAGTCGATGCAGGCGGCTGGCAACGATGGAGCAGGTATGGAACCTGGTTTAGCAGAAAAGTTACAAGTCTCTCTCAGCGAAGCTTGTCAGAATCAAGAGTTGGCTGGGCAACCCGCCATCTTATTAACATCGGGGATCTTGCGCTCAAGCATGTCGCGATTTGTTAAAACAGCAATGCCAGCCTTGCGGGTTCTTTCTTATCAAGAAGTACCTGAAGATAAACAAATACGTATTGTGAGCTCGGTGGGACAGTAGCTAAGGGCGCGCAGAAGGAAGGTGAACCGTGAAAATGAAACGCTTTTTTGCAAAAGATATGCGTACAGCATTGGCCGAGGTGAAAGAAACGCTTGGCAGTGATGCGGTGATCATGTCCAACAAAAAGGTGACCGGTGGTATTGAAATTGTTGCCGCTGTTGAGCCGACTAATACTAAACAGGCAGAAGCCGACAGTAGACGCGAGTTGGCTGAAGACAGTGTCAATTTATCGTCTTATCA
>NZ_JBNKPP010000146.1:0-3208 GCF_050295395.1 Agarivorans sp. | reverse complement strand
CGTTGGCACCGGGATTCGACTAAAAAAACTAAAGGCATTAAACAACAAATTAAGCTGATGCCTAAGCTGTTTAGTCATGTTCACGACTGACTCCAGCAGAGGCAAAAGAAGCCATCTCATTTAAAAACAAGCATGCCGATTGAACTAACGGAAAAGCCAAAGCCGCGCCACTGCCTTCTCCTAAACGTAGCGCTAGGCCCAACAGCGGATTAGCACCTAGCGCATCTAATAAACGTTGATGAGCTTGTTCGGCACTTTGATGGCAAAACACCATGTATTGGGTCACCAACGGCGCAATCTGGCTGGCAACCAAGGCCGCAGCAGAACAAATAAAACCGTCCACCAGAATAACCATCCGTTGTTGCGCCGCTTGCAACATTGCGCCAACCATAGCCGCTAACTCAAAACCACCAACCTTGGCCAGCCACTGCTCTGGAGTATGCTCACCTTGATGATAAGCCATAGCCTGTTGCAAAACGGCAGTTTTATGTTGCAGGCCCTTATCATCTAAGCCGGTACCACGACCAACACACTCTGCCACATCAATATTCAAACACCCAGCCATTACGGCAGCAGCACTAGCAGTATTGGCAATACCCATTTCACCAAAGGCGACCACATTGGAGCCCTGTTTGGCCGCCAAGCTTACCTGATCGGCGCCTACCGACATCGCCTGCTGACACTGAGCAGGCGTCATCGCATCGGCCTGCAAAAAGCTTTGAGTGGATTCGGCAACCTTGCAACTCACCAAGCCTTCAGCCGCTGGCAAGTGTTTAACCCCAAGATCCACAATTTCAAGCGCAATAGCATGTTGGCGACAAAATACATTCACCGCAGCACCACCAGCCAAGTAGTTTTGTACCATTTGCGCGGTTACCTCTTGTGGAAAGGCACTAACGCCTTCCAAGGCTATGCCATGGTCGGAGGCAAATACGATCATCTTAGGTTGGCAAATCTGTGGACTTAACGTTTGTTGTATTTGCCCCAGCTGACAGGCCAAAGTCTCCAGCATCCCTAATGAGCCGGGAGGCTTAGTTTTTAGATTAATTTTTTCCATCAAGGCATCAGCCAAACCTTCATCCAGCGGCTCAATAACAAATTTGTTTTGCAAATCAATTTCCTAGCAGTATTTTAGCAATGCGCTAAGCTTAACCTGTTTGTTGGCCGCTTTTAAGAAAAATATCAGAAAGGCAACCAGTATTTACCTATACTGATTTTAGCGAACCGCCCAATTGTTAGGAGCTTGTTATGAGCGAAAGTTCTGAACTATTTTTATTTGATGATGACGATGATACAGAATACCTTCCCAGCGAACCCGAACCTTGGAAAGTATTAATCGTCGATGACGATAGCGAAATGCACACCGTCACCAAATTGGTCCTGAATAATTTTTCCTATCAGCAGCGTAAGCTCAGCTTCATTGATGCCTATAACGCAGCAGAAGCATTTGAATTACTTCGTCAACATGCCGACGTGGCTATCGCCTTGGTTGATGTAGTGATGGAAAGCGATGACGCCGGGCTAAGATTGATTGACGACATTCGCGAACGCCTTAATAATCATGACATTCGCCTGATTTTACGTACTGGGCAACCCGGCCTAGCGCCGATCAGAGAGGTGATTCGACGCTATGATGTAAGCGACTACAAAAACAAAACCGAATTAAGCGATGTTAATCTCGATACCTTAATGTGTGCTTCTTTGCGCGCCTATCAAGAAATCAGCGAATTACACTTACAACAGAATAATCTCCGAGCGGCAATAAACTCATCTAGCCTAGTGGCTAATTGTAATGATGAACAAAACTTAGCGAGCAGTGTTTACCAAGAGCTAAATAAGCAACTGGCTAAACAGTTTCCCCATCAAAGCTTAAGTGGTTTTGCGCTAACCTTGTCCCACAGCAAGTTGCAGGTAATGTATAGCCAAGGAGCGCTGGTCGACCTACAAGATTGCCACCAGCTGCAGGATTTTCCCCAGCCAATACAAGAGATGCTGCAACACGCCAAAGAACAACGCTGCCATGTACACCAGCAAGGAAAAAGTGTGTTCTATTTGGCCAACGGCCAAGTGCATCCACTGATGTTTTATATTGAAGGATGGCAAGAAAACCAGGCGCCTCAATTTGAGCCACTAGAACTGTATATTCAAGCCACAGCAATACGCTTGGAAAACCGCCTGTTACGGCGCCAACTGGCCTATGGTCAGTTGCAACTACTGGACATGGTTTATCAGGCCATACAACAGCCGCCAACTAGCAATGAGCATTTGCGTCTAGTGCAAGGGCAAACTAAACAACTGGCTATTCAAGCAGGCTTGAGTCAGCAAGAGGCAGAACAACTTAGCCACATGGCGATGTTCTACGACTTAAACCAATTGGGCTTGCCCGAGGCTATACTCAACTGCAGCTTATTAAATGGTGAGCGCTGGAAGTGCATTGCCGAACACTATGCGCTTCCCGAGCACCTGAAATCGGATGAGGTTCAGCAACAAATCAACAATGCCCTAATCGTTACTTATCAATATCAAGAAAACTGGGACGGTAGCGGTCGACCTTTGGGTTTAGCGGGAGAAGCAATTCATCTCTATGCACGCATTGTTGCACTCGCAGTGTTTTATGCTGAACATGCTGCTCAGTCAGACTTTGTTCAGCAATTACAACAAGCCGCAGGCCAACGAATAGACCCGCAACTAGCCACACTTTTGGTTAAACACTAAAAAAAAGACCTCACAGATAGACTCATCTAAGGCAACTGCGCAATTTACAGCTGCCTTATTTGCTGCTTCTTGCTACACTTCGCCTTTATCGAATTTGAGGGATCCCCGTGTTGCTTTGCCCCTGTGGCAGCGGTGTAGAATTTACCCATTGCTGTCAGCCTTACATAGACGGTACATCAATACCGGTTAGCTGCGAGCAATTAATGCGTTCACGCTACAGTGCTTTTGCGCTGGGTAACGCTCGCTATCTTTGGCAAAGCCATCACCCAGATTATCGACAAGGAGATGAGTCAGCGGCACTTTCTCCACCAGAAGATCTAGGTCAATGGGAAAAATTAATGATTGTGTTCAGTAGTGACTTTGCAACTGGCCAAGATGGCATGGTTGAGTTTAAAGCCTACTACCGAGAGAACCAACAACTGCAAATTTTGCACGAGCGCTCTAACTTTAAAAAAGTCGCAGGGCGTTGGTTTTATACCGATGGTGAATTTGC
>NZ_JBNKPP010000145.1:0-2175 GCF_050295395.1 Agarivorans sp. | reverse complement strand
CAACCCGCCTTTACACTGAGGGATACCCGGTACTTGAGCTGGCGAAAACGGCAACGGAACTCTTTGAAGCCGAGCACCACAAGCCTCATGTATTTGCTGAGCGTTTTCGAGCAAGACACCCAGAGGCTTACCACGAACACCTGGCACTCAGTTTCGGTTTAAATGAAATAAACGCAAACCGGGAAACGGCAGCAAAAGCCTATTTCGACACTCTGCTTTTGGCATCACAGCAAAGCTTTATAACTATTTTAGAACCGCATTTGCACCAACGGTTTGAAGATACCGCCGATGCGGAAGGTGCATTACTGGAATTGACTTTGTTGTGTTTGATCACAGCGGGGTCAACATCCAGCACCACGAAAAACGGCAACCAAAACCCATTGTTTACTCTGTGTCGTGACCTTGGAAAAGCTCTCAGAGCACTTGCTCAACTGACCGAGCAACAATGCTTATTTTTGTCGGTCACTGAACAAGATTCTTACCCGATAAATGCAACAGCACAATTGCCACCCCCACTCATCGCGTGGCAACCCGTACCTGAACCCAATTGGATGGAACTCAACTACGATGATGCTGCCAGCCCTTTTCCCTTGGGTACGCAGTTAAGCTATTGGCTATACGACGAGGCCGATGAATTACTCTATGAAGGCGACGACCTCACCCCTAATGTCCCCAAACGGTTTCTGCTGCCCAATACTGTCGCTGAAGTGAGCTATCACTTTGCAGCGAACCTGAACCCTACATTATTTGAACAGGTCATTGCTCAATTTGGACAACCCATCGTGCAGCTCTTCGACGTCAGCCCGTTGATGGATCGCGAACCGGGGCTCTCATTCACTTACCCTTCCAGTACCGGTCAAAACGTCGTGTTAAGGCCAAGGGAAGTTGCTCAGTTGCAACAAGCCATTGCCGCGTTAAACCTCCCGGTGGATGAACGTGGCCTGGTCTTACCCAACAGCTATGTCATTCTTGCCGCGCCATACACCAACACGGACGATATTAAACAGACGGTGTACCACCAGTTCGGCAACGCCTTGAGCGAAGAGGACTGGCAATTGGTTGAAGACCAACTTGCGCATACATCGAACTCACACCCTATTTTGCTGGATTTAACATGGCTGTATGCCGACATCGTATTTCGCGCTGCCGCTGAACG
Source organism: Agarivorans sp. (assembly GCF_050295395.1). Taxonomy (NCBI): domain Bacteria; kingdom Pseudomonadati; phylum Pseudomonadota; class Gammaproteobacteria; order Alteromonadales; family Alteromonadaceae; genus Agarivorans; species Agarivorans sp. Next base: position 1,019 of record NZ_JBNKPP010000145.1, on the reverse strand, counting down.
ATACGACGACCCTCAGGTGCAATTGCACGTCAAAAAACTTACTGAGTTAGTCGAACAAGAACCTGATATTCCTAAGGACCCTTGGTACCGTTTATTTGCTTACGCGAGCCCCAACTTTCAGCCGAGTGAGGAAGAAGAACACCGGCTAAAACTCGGACTAACACAGTCTGAACTTAAAGAACGACTGGATTTCCTGTACGAACAACAAAAAGATGCCGGCCTCATTCCGTATCGGCAAACTTTTAATGAGTTTTTGGAGTGGACCAACGCACTGCTGTTTGGTCTCGCGACCTTTTTTGTGCCGGTAGAAAAGTGGGCCATCGGCGGTGGACAAGCGATTCTGGCGATTTTACGGCACAAGTATTTTGTTGGGGCTGCGGCCACCGGAGCATTGTTGTATTCCGGTGATGCCGAGGCGGGCAAGTACAAAATGCCGAGTATCAGTGCGGCCAAAGGCGCCATTCGCCTAACCGCCTCAAAGGTGCTGCGTGAACAAGCCGAGAATTACGGGATTCTGTACAAAGCCGTCAATTCACCCAGCAATATCGGCTTGGACGGTGGCGTCGGCCAGGTCAAACAACTACACATTGGCAAAACACCCCAACAAGCGCTACCCAGCCCTCCGAAAGGGCACCATTGGTTTAAACAAGCCGATGGAAGCTACAATACCAAACGCAACCCAAACTACGACGGGCCGCGCAAAACGTACAATGCGGACGAAGGTTACTTTTACGTCACCAGTAACACCACGACTAAAGGTACCAATCGGGCCAAAGCAGAACTCGGAGAACTGAAAGCACACGAATACATGATTGCCGACGGACATACCCCCGTCCCCGGTTTTAAACACCCACTCTATGGACATCACGGTGTGGATGGTTTGTACTTTAACGGCCGGCCACCACCAAAATATATCGTCATGGAAGCCAAGTACCATAAAAGTAGTTATGGCTGGACCAAGAGTGATGGGAAGCAGATGAGTGATGAGTGGATAAAATCAAAGCTGAAAAAACAAGTTT
>NZ_JBNKPP010000144.1:0-4180 GCF_050295395.1 Agarivorans sp. | reverse complement strand
GCAAGTCTATGGTGGAATGGCGTTGCAAGGTTTATTGCCTATCTCTGCACTTATTGATACTGGTTATACCGCAGCCGATGTAGCTGAAGCTGCCTTTGGCAGCAGCCAAGCCAGTTTTGCGGCAGCGAAGTACTATTTATCTGGGATAAAAGTTCCTTATTACATTTCTGATTTAGATGCGCCAGACCCAACGGGGGCAGATATTAACCGTTGGGCTCAGGCTAGAACCGATAGTCCTATCGCAATTTTACAACTGTTACAAAGTAACGCCGATTTTGCCGATCAAACCAGTGCCACTAGCTTCTGGGCGCAGGCCGGTGCTCGCGGTTTTGATGTTGCTACCTTTGGTGGTCTTGTAGCCGGTGGGCAAACCACCCAAGCCGCGCAGATGTTGGCTCAAGCCGACTTGGCGGGTTTAACTTATGTTGAAGATGGCGAGACTAAAGAGGTTGACCCTCATCGCCATCTAACGGCGTATAACCCGATCCCTGAGCAACGTAGTGAAGCTGAGCTCGAATTAGATGTGTATTTGCCCGACGAAACATTAACCGGCAAAACTATGCCTGCTGACGGGTGGCCCGTGGTGATCTTCCAACATGGAATTTCTTCGGTGAAAGAAACCGCCGCATTAATAGCCGCTAGCTATGCAGCGCAAGGTTATGCGGTTGTGGCAATGGACTTACCTTATCACGGTACCCGAGGGCTGGATTTAAACGGCGATGGTCAAGCTGATATTAGCGCCAATACCAATGCAGAAGTGTTTGCCAACCTAGGTAGCTTTTTAAGCATCCGTAGTAATATGCGTCAATCAAGTGCTGATATTTTAGCTTTGCGAGCTGCCCTACAAGCGGCTACCGCGCCAGCTGAGCTCGATGGTAGCAAGGTGCATTTTGTTGGTCAGTCCCTGGGTTCCATTGTGGGGGTGGCTCCAGCCAGCTTAGCTAAAACTGTGACCATTGCGGGTACGGGCATGGAAGTGGATTATGGTCTGCAAAGCGCATCCTTTAGTGTACCTGGTGGTGGCGCAGCGGGGGTTTTCCAAAATTCCGCCAGCTTTGGCCCCTTAGTGGAACAAAACCTCAAAGCTAACCCCGGTTATTTAGGCTTAGTGGCGGCAGGTCTAGGTTTTGAAGACAACGAAACTGCCACCGCCTTAGAGCAATTTGTGACTTACCAAACACAATACCCAGAGGCGGCGCAATTACTTATTGATGCTAACTACCCAGCCTTTGCCAGAGTATTTGGCAGCTTGGCACAAACAGTGGTTGATGGCGCCGATCCGCTAAACTACGCTCAAGCAGGCTTCGATGTGCCAGTATTGGTGCATGAAGTGGTTGGGGATGGCTCCGCTGGCAGCGACGACCAAGTGATCCCGAATCAAGTTACCGGCCTTCCTTTGGTGGGCACTGAAGCATTGATCCGCAGCATGGGTTTAAGCGGAACTGAAGTGACCTCGGTGGGCAGCTACGTCGTGCGTTTCAGTCAAGGTGTGCATAGCTCGTTGATTTCACCAAGTGCTAGTTTAGCCAGTACCGTAGAAATGCAAACTCAGTTTGTTAGCTATGCGGTGAGTGCCGATGCCGGTAGTCCAACAGTGGTGGTTACCGATAGCTCGGTAATTGCACCCGCGCAATAGTCTAAATCATAAGCAAAGATAAAGGCCTGCTAGATGCAGGCCTTTTTTGTTACTTGGTAAGCGCAATCAGCTGTGGTACTAATAGCAGCTTAAAAACATGAGGGTAGAGTTTTGGATTTTTTGATTGAATTTGGATTATTTTTCGCGAAGGCCTTAACCATTGTGGTGGCTATTGTCGCGGTAGTGGTGGTGATTATCGCGGCCTCTTCAAAAACAAAGCATAAAAGTGGTGAATTGGAGCTAGTTGATTTAAGCGAGCAACATAAAGAAGTAGAAGAAAAGCTCAACCACAAGCTGATGAATAAAGAGCAGGAAAAGCAGCACAAAAAGCAGTTAAAGGCTCAACAAAAACAACAGAAAAAACAGGCCGAAGAGCCTAAGCCACGTTTGTTTGTGATTGATTTTAAAGGCAGCCTCGATGCCAAAGAAGTGGCTAGCCTACGTGAAGAAGTGAGTGCAGTACTTAGCACGGCAAATCCTGAGGATGAGGTGCTAGTGCGTCTTGAAAGCGGCGGTGGTATGGTTCATGGCTACGGCTTGGCGGCTTCACAACTAAAACGAATTAAAGCCAAGGGTATAAAGTTGACCATTGCGGTGGATAAAGTAGCTGCCAGTGGTGGTTACATGATGGCTTGTATTGCCGATAAGATTATTGCTGCTCCTTTTGCGATTGTAGGGTCTATTGGGGTTATTGCTCAGCTACCTAACTTTAATAAAGTGCTGAAGAAACATGATATCGAATTCGAGCAAATCACCGCTGGTGAATTTAAGCGTACCCTGACCATGTTTGGTGAAAATACCGAGCAAGCGCGCAGCAAGTTTAAAACTGAGATTGAAGAAACCCACGGTTTGTTTAAAGACTTTGTGCAAGAGTTTCGCCCGCAACTCGATATTGCCAAAGTGGCCACCGGTGAACACTGGTTTGGTACCCAAGCCTTCGGCTTAAAGCTAGTGGATGAAGTAAGCACTAGCGATGACTACCTGATGGAGCAATATCAAAGCAAACATGTGGTACAGCTTAAATATCACACTAAGAAAAAGTTAGCTGAAAAGCTTAGCCAAGCAGCTAGCCTAGGTGTAGAACGCGGCGTGATGAAGTTAGTACAATCTCAATCGTGGGATTGGACCAAATAAGTTACAGTCAAACACTCAAAAGCCTGATATTTATCAGGCTTTTTTTGTACTTAAGCGTTGGTGATCAAGCTTGCTGGAAAGGGTACACCGAACCTAAATGCAGAATCTGGCTTAACTCATCGAGGGCGGTATTTACCTCGGTAATTAATTGTGGATCTCGCAGATCATCAAATACCAAACTATCGCGATAATGTTTATCTACCCATTGATTCAGGGTACTGAAGAGCTGAGGTGTCATTAGAGTATGCTGGTTAACCGCGGCTAACTCCATATCATTCAGTGCTACGCGTAGGCGTAAACAAGCAGGCCCCCCCCCATTACTCATGCTTTGTTTTACATCGAAATAGTGTACCTGCTTAATCGGCGTATTACGCTTGACCAACTGTTTGAGATAAGCACTGACTTGGGCCGATTCTTGGCAATTGGTGGGGGCGATTATGGCCATGTCACCGTTGTCTAGCGTGACAATTTGGGTATTAAATAAATAGCTTTTCACCGCCTCGGCAACACTCACTTCTTCATCACTAACTTCGATGAAATGTAGCTCGTGCTCACCAAAGGCCTGCTGAATATTTGCCAGTTGTTGTTGGCTATTTAAAAAAGCTTGCTGATGGAAGAACAATACATTTTGGTTGCCGACAGCAATCACGTCGTTATGAAATACGCCTTGGTCAATCACCGCAGGGTTTTGCTGAATAAACAGCGCGGTGTCTTGATCAAGGCCGTGCAAGCGCGCTACCGCTTGGCTTGCCTCTAAGGTTTGTCGGGCTGGAAACTTCATCGGGGCCGGCGCTTTGGCATTGGCCGCCGTGCGCCCATAAACAAATAGTTCAAGGCCGGCTTCCCCATAGTTGCGACAAAGGCGAGTATGATTAGCTGCGCCTTCATCACCATAGTAATCGTTTTCTGGTAGGTGTTGATGGTGCTGAAAATACTTACTGTCGGCAAATACCGCTTTAAGAATATTGCCGGTAACCTGTGGCTCGATAGAGCGGTGTAGTTTATTGGTTAAGTTAGCCGGAGTGAAATGCACCTTGCCATTTTCGGTGTCTGCGCTGGGTGATACCGTGGCCGCGTTGGCGGTCCACATACTTGAGGCGGAATAGCTGGCCAATAGTGCATCGGGCGCTTGCTTCGCGGCTTTTTGTAATATTTGCGCGTCATTGCCATGAAAACCGATACGGCGCAGCAAATTTAAATCTGGTCTTTGTTGCGGCGCGAGTACGCCCTGCATCAGCCCCAAGTCGGAAAGCGCCTTCATTTTTAGTAGGCCTTGCTTTGCCGCTTCTTTGGGGTTGGAAGCACTTTGGGCGTTAGATAATGAAGCCACATTACCAAACGACAGTCCGGCATAATTATGGGTTGGGCCTACTAAGCCATCGAAGTTGACTTCAAAATGTTTCATAGTCT
>NZ_JBNKPP010000143.1:0-3769 GCF_050295395.1 Agarivorans sp. | reverse complement strand
CACGCTTTGAGTTCCGTTGGCACGACCAATTTAACCTAGGTTTAGACCCTGAACGCGCCCGCGAATATCACGACGAAACACTGCCACAAGAATCTGGCAAGATTGCACATTTCTGCTCTATGTGTGGCCCTAAGTTCTGCTCGATGAAGATCACTCAAGAAGTACGTGATTACGCCAAAGATCTTGAAGCAAGAGGTATCGATCCAAATAACGTAGGCGATGCTATCGAAATCAAAATGGTTGATGTTGAAGCCGAAATGAAAGCGAAATCAGACGAGTTCAAAAAAACAGGCTCTGAGATTTACCATAAAGCAGTTTAATTGATGGAGCTAGGCATCAGCGATGGGCTCTGGGTTTATACCTAGGGCCTAGAGCCTAGCGCCTAGAAAGTTTATGTCTTTAAAGATAGCGATACTGGGTTTTGGTTTAACTGGCCGTTTAACTGCATTGGCACTTGCTAAAGAGCATCAGTTAAGTGTGTTTGAGCAAGATGATGAACATGCTAGCAACAGTGCCGGCAGCGTTGCTGCAGCGATGTTAGCCCCCCTTGCAGAATCAGTCCTGTGTGAACAGGATTTAGCCCTACAAGGGCTTAATAGCATCACGCGTTGGCAGCAAATTCTAAGTGAGCTCGATGACGCTGTGTATTTTCAACAAACAGGCAGCTTAGTGGTTGCTCATCAGCAAGATAAGGGCGATTTGCAAAGTTTTGTGAGCCGCTTGAAACCGCTTGAAAGCTACCAGGCACAGACATTGGTGGGCACTCAAATCGCAAACCTTGAGCCAGAACTTGCTGGGCGGTTCCACCAAGGTGTGTATTTACCTTGTGAAGGGCAACTCGATAACCAAGCATTTTATAGCGCTAGTTTTAAAAAGCTTACCTTGCAAGGAGTGCAATTTAACTTTGGCTGTAAAGTTGAATTGAACGCTCATCAAGTGAATGGCCAAAGCTTTGATTATGTATTTGATTGTCGCGGTTTAGGTGCAAAACAGGCTGAACCCTTACTGCGTGGAGTAAGAGGGGAGGTGGCGCGTTTATATGCACCAGAGGTGAACCTAACCAGACCGATACGACTGATGCATCCGCGTTATCCAATTTATATTGCTCCTAAGCCAAACCATCAATTTGTGATTGGTGCGACTGAAATCGAATCGCAAGACCGCGGTAAAGTCACCGTGCGCTCGGCGCTGGAGCTATTGTCTGCTGCTTATACGGTGCATAGCGGCTTTGCTGAAGGGCGTATCGAGAGCTTGCAATCAGGGCTTCGTCCAGCGTTTGCCGACAACCGCCCGAAAGTCACAAAACAAGGTCGAGTGATCAGTATTAATGGCTTGTACCGTCATGGCTATTTACTTGCGCCTCAGGTGGTTGATGACGCAGTGAGCTTAATTGCTTAAGGATAAAAATGAATATTTTAATTAATGGTCAGTCAGTTACAGTGCACGACAATACATCGCTCACTCAGGTGTTGAGCCAGTTTGGCGCAAGACCTCCATTTGCCGTTGCCGTTAATGGTGACTTTGTACCCCGCAGTCAATGCGATGCTAAAACCCTCAACGAAGGCGACAGCATTGAGTTATTGTCGCCAATTCAAGGAGGCTAAGATGGATAGTTTTTCGGTTTATGGTGAGCAGTTTACAAGTCGGTTACTGATAGGCTCAGCATTGTACCCTTCGCCAAGTGTTATGACAGAGTCGATAGTGGCCTCACAGGCTGAAATTGTCACCGTTTCATTGAGACGTCAGCAAAGCGCTTCTGCGGGTGATGATTTTTGGCAATTGATAAAAAACACCGGGTTAAAGGTGCTGCCAAATACGGCGGGTTGTCATAGCGTAAAAGAGGCGGTGACCTTGGCGCAAATGTGCCGCGAAGTGTTCGCCACTGATTGGATCAAGTTAGAACTAATTGGTGATGAATATAATTTACAGCCAGATCCAATCGCACTGCTCGAAGCCACTAAAGTTTTATTGGCCGATGGCTTTAAAGTTTTACCTTATTGCACAGATGATTTAGTGCTGTGTCAGCGCCTCGCTGATTTAGGCTGCGAAGTACTAATGCCTTGGGGCGCACCGATTGGCACGGGTAAAGGCTTGCTGAATCCTTACAACTTAAAAATGATCCGTGAGCGCTTGCCAAACCATACGTTGATTGTTGATGCGGGCTTAGGTTTACCATCTCATGCCTGCCAAGCGCTTGAATTAGGGTATGATGCCGTATTATTAAATTCGGCAATTGCAGGTGCAGGTTGCCCAGTAACGATGAGTAAAGCGTTTAAGAGTGCTGTTGAAGCGGGGCGGTATAGCTATTTGGCTAAAGCGATGCCAGAAAAAGACGTAGCAAGCCCATCAACGCCGACGCTCGGAATGCCATTTTGGCATCAAGAATAAAATGTGAGGAATAACATGAATCAGGTTGTATGGACCATAGCTGGCTCAGATTCGGGCGGCGGTGCAGGAATTCAAGCCGACATCAAGGCAATGCAAAGTTTTAATGTACATGGCTGTACGGTTATTACTGCTTTAACGGCACAAAATAGTTTAGGTGTAGAAGCGCTGAACCCGATATCAACAGAAGTGATTGAGTCGCAACTATTAGCCTTAGCCAGTGATATGCCTGCCAGCGTGATTAAAATTGGCATGCTTGCCAATGTGCAGCAAATACAGCTTATTAGTGAGCATTTAAAACATTACAAAGCAACTTGGGCAGAGCCGCCTTTGGTTGTTTATGATCCGGTTGCCATTGCCTCCAGTGGTGATTTATTAACAGAAGAAGATACTGTTAGTGCTATCAAAGAGTGTTTATTGCCATTAGTCGATGTTGTAACACCGAACACCCACGAAACGCAGTTATTAACTGGTGTTTACCTGATTGGCCCAAGCGCAGTGAAAGAACCCGCCGAGAAGTTAACAGGCTATGGTGCAAAAGCGGTGATCATCAAAGGAGGTCATTGGGATTACCCAAGTGGCTATTGCATTGATTACTGCGTGCAAGGTGAGCAGGAATATTGGCTTGGTAACGAAAAAATTCAAACTCCGCATAGTCATGGCACAGGATGTAGTATGGCTTCTGTGATTGCCGCGTGTTTAGCCAAACAGTATCCACTCAAAGATGCCTTTATTTTAGCGAAAGCCTATATCAACCAAGGATTAAAAGCAGCCGTTCGTTATGGTGAAGGGATTGGCCCCGTTGCGCATACTTGCTTTCCAACAAATTTAGCAGATTACCCACAAGTCATCGAAGCGGGAAGTTGGCTGGGTGATGAGCTCGACTTTGATTGCCCGGTTGATTTTACCATGGCAGCAGGTTTTGCCGAGTGCGACTCTAAACAGCTAGGTTTATATGCCGTTGTGGATACGGTTGATTGGTTAGAGAAGTGTTTAGCCGAAGGAGTTAAAACCGTTCAATTAAGAATGAAAAATGCAGACGATGCAACACTCGAAGATGCCATTGCAAGTGCAGTTATGCTGGGGCAAAAGTACGATGCGCAGGTGTATATCAATGATTATTGGCAATTAGCGATTAAACATGGCGCTTATGGTGTGCATTTAGGGCAAGAAGACTTACAAACCGCTAATCTAATTGCCATAAAAGAGGCTGGGTTACGCTTAGGTGTTTCAACCCATGGCTTTTATGAGATGCTACGCGCGCACAATTACAGACCAAGTTATATGGCGTTTGGTGCTATTTACCCAACCACCACCAAAGACATGACAGGGCAAATTCAAGGTTTAGAAAAGCTCGAAAAATTTGTACCGCTAATGGCTGATT
>NZ_JBNKPP010000142.1:0-8671 GCF_050295395.1 Agarivorans sp. | reverse complement strand
CAAACGCTTGATCATTGGTTCGGTGATCTTCGGCATCGGCTGGGGCATGGTGGGTATTTGCCCAGGGCCAGCTGTGGCTAGTCTATTACGTGGTGATGTGGTGATTTACTGGTTCTTCGCCAGCATGTTACTAGGCCATTACGCTAGCAAGCAATTCTTCAGCAGCGCCAAGTTATAAAGGCTGTTTGCTATGAATGATGAAGGGAGCCACAGGCTCCCTTTTGTGTCTGTAAGTGGCCGCTATTAAGCTCAACTAATCGGTATGCTGCTGCACAATGGCGATGATGCCAAGGCCGGTGAGATCTTCATCCCAGTTATATACTTCTACCACGTCTTGCTGTTGGTGATAGGGCAGAAGGTTTTCTGCCAGAGTACTACGCATGGCCGCTTCCATGTAAGGATAGGCGCGCACACCGGGCCCTGAAATCACTATTTTTTGTGGGTTAAACAGCGCCATTACATTGGCTAAACCTAGGCCTAGAACGGTGCCAGCTTGAGTGAAAATTTGCTGCATAGGCGAGTGTGGCTGTTCGGCTAAGTGGTTGAGGTCGAGCATTTGCTTTTCTGAAGGATGCAGCATGTCGGCTTGTGGCAGGTTATAGATGGCACTGGCATCACGGTAAATAGCGTAGTCACCTACGTAGGCTTCTATACAGCCGCGGCCACCACAGCGACATTGTGGCCCATTAAGGCTGAATTTAGTGTGGCCAAATTCGGTGTTGGAGGCGGCTTCGCCTTGATAAAGCTTGTCGTCTAGCCATAAGCCCATACCCACGCCGTAGCCTAATTGAATAGCGACCAAACTGTTGACTTTTTGGTATTGCGGAAGGTTTTTTAGCGCCACGGCAATGCAGTTGGCGTCGTTGCTAATAAATACCGGTAGCTGCAGTTGTTGCTGTAGCTGCTCAACCAATTGTAATTGTTGGCCCTTAATCGCCGGGCTCCACAATATGCCCTTGCCTTGTTGCTCGGTCACCCCTTGTACCGCTAGGCCTAGGCCGCGTAGTTTGTTGCGCTCGATGGCGTATTTGTCGAGAAAGGCAGTAAAGCTTTGGCACAGTACGTCTATCAGTTGTTGTTGGCTGAGGCTAACGGTAAGCACCGATTTAGTTTGTTGATGAATAATCTTACCGCTGAGATCGGCCAAGATCAGGCTAATCTCGTTAATAGAGAGCTTAATGGCGGGGTAAAATACCGCTTGTTGATTAAGCTGTAATTTTACCTTGGGCCGACCGCGGCCGGTTTCTGCATTTAGCTCGCTTTGTTGCTCAAGCAGTAAGCCTTGTTGGATTAACTCAGAGGTAATGGAGGTAATGGTGGCCGGACTTAAATGGGTGTACTGGCCAATTTCGACACGCGCCAATTCACCATGGCGGCGCAGGGTTTGAATGATGTCGCGACGGTTACTGGATCTGATTAACTCGGTATCTGTAATTCTTTTCATTAGCCACTATGCTTAGCTGGTTTAGTTGCACCAACATACTCATTCTAGTTGGAATAAAAATAACAATCTTAGTGAAGTGTTATTTTTATCACGCTTATCTCGGTTGCATTGTTAATGCTGCTGTAGGAGTCTCATTATTTAATTGAGAGAGTTGTCATTTGTTAGTGTTGGCCGCTTGTTTACGGCTTGCTAAGGTGCGGCTTAGGTTTGCTTCAGCTTGCTTTGTTTTCGCCCTGATTGGCGCTCTTTATTGAGCGGTAAAACTATATCTGCCCAAGCTTTAAACTTGGGCAGGTATTATTGCTTTAGGGTTTATTTTTGCTGAGTAAACATGGTCACAGCAGTACCCTCAACCACTGTGCTACCACTTACGCTGGCATTCGCTGCGCCATTGGCATCGGCCACTTTAGTCCAAGAGCCCGCGGGTAAAGTGATGCTTTGGTTATTGCCGCTGTTATATACAATGAACAAATTATGGCTATCACTAGGGTCGGTGATGTAACCGGTAATCACTTGCCCAGCATATTGCTCAGGACGGCTAACACTAAGGTATTGAGCTATCTCTTGGTTGCTGTTCATGCGCAGGCCAGCATGTTGACGACGTAAGCTAATAAGCTGCTTGAAGTAATCAAAGGTAGCGGCGTTGGCAATTTTATTTGACCAACGAATGGCATTGAAACTATCGGGGGCGTTGTAGCTATTGTGTGCGCCACCATGATCGCCGTAGTTCCATGCGCTAGGGCTGCTAATTTGCTGGTTATTGGTTTTGGTGCGCAGGAACTCATCACCGGCATGGATGAACGGAATACCTTGGCTGGTAAGCACCAGGCCCATACCAAAATTAACCACACGTTTGGCGTAGCTCAAATCGCTGGGTGGAGTAAAACTCATTACCTGATGAGAGCTATTTTGTACCACGTTGCTAGACGCGCTGAGGTAGACCTTATCCCATAGTGCAAAGTTATCGTGGGCCGAAATGTAATTGATGCTTTGCTCTGGGTCGGCGGCATAGTTGCGGAACCAAGTACTGTTGCGTCCATCGTTGGCATCATAGGGTGAACCTCGGAAGCCATCGTAAATCGCCCAACCGCTATCGGCTGCAGCTACATTGTTGAACATATAGGCGCTGCGAGTATCGTCGTTAGAGCCTTTTAACGCTTCGCGGTAGGCGCCGTTAAATACCCCAACGTGCTGGTCGACCATGTTGTGGGTGGTGCCGTAGCGTACCCGCTGACCTTCGAGTGGATCGCTGGCGTAACCATTCCAAGGTTCGCCGTAAATCAGCAAGTTGCGATCGGCAAATTTGCTGTTTAAGTGGCTGGCCCATTTTTGCACTTCTTGATAGGAGAAAATACCAATCAAGTCGAAGCGAAAGCCGTCGATGCTGTATTCATCCACCCAGTATTCAAGTGAGTCTTGAATCATCCGGCTGACCATGGGTACATCGGCGTTAATCGAGTTGCCGGTGCCTGAAAGATCGCTGGCGGTGTAGTACTGCATGGAAATGTTTTCGAACATTTCGTTGTTGTAGGTATGGTTATACACCACGTCCATAATCACCCGAATACCAGCCTTGTGGAATTCGTTGATCATGGTTTTGAATTCACGTACCCGCTCCTCGTAATCATTAGGCACGCTGGAGTAACGATCTTCTGGAATGTTGTAGTTGCGTGGATCGTAACCCCAGTTGTAACAAGGATCGCTGTCGGGCAAGCCGTCACAGGTAGCAAAGTCGTAAACTGGTAGCAGTTGTACGTGAGTCACACCCAGTTCTTTCAGGTGGTCTATGCCGGTTGTAATCCCTTGATAAGTGGTGCCGGGCTCAACTAGACCTAAGAACTTACCGCGCTTATCGGCGCTCACCCCAGAGCTGGCATCAATGGTGAAGTCGCGCACGTGCAGCTCGTAGATAATTGCATCTTCGCGCTCGATTAGGCTGGGGCGTGCTGCCCAACCGTCTAGCGGATCGGTGCGGGACATATCCATCACAATGTTAACCGCTTCGTAATCGCCAGTACCGGCCTGCGCCATTTTCCCGTAAGGGTCGCGCACTGGCACACCATTAACGTAGAAGGTATAAGGCTTGAGGTGAAGATCGCCTGGCACGGTGGCTTGGTAAACCTGAGTGTATCCGGCAAAGTCAGGCACCGCTTGCATGGTGTAGCTTAGGCCATCCACTTCTACACTAACGTTGCTGTTCTCAGGAGACCATAAGGAGAAGGTCGTCGCGCTGGGCGAGTAAACTGCACCAAGGGTTTCTGGGGTGATTGGGCAATCATCCACGCACTGTTGTTTCTCGGTGGTCACTACTTTCGTGTTGGCATTGAAGCAGATGTCGTAGCTGCTATTGGCGTCTACCAATACGTCGGCCTGAGGGTAGTTTTCGGTCCAGTCGCCATAGTGGTCGATTTTAAAGCGCGGGTTATCGCTACCGAAGCTCTGGCTAGTACAGTAGTTAATGCCATCGCTACTGGTCATTAAGGTCGCTTGCCAGCCATTAGGCGTACCACGGAAGTACCACGTATCGGCGGGTGGGTCGATGATGGTGTAGTCAAACTGGCTAATGGCTTGGTTGCCACTGGCGTCCACTGCCAGCACTTGTAGGCTGAAATCTACGCCTTCATCAACGGAGTTTTCTGCCACAAGGTTCAAGCTGCTACAAGGCGCTGAGGCAGTGGTGGGAATTGTGCCATCGGTGGTGCAATAGCTTTGCGGAGCGCTGTCTTGGTTGTCGCTAATGCTAAGCGTAATGGTTTGGCTTTCGCTATAAGTACCGGCCGCTGGGCTTACGCTCACGCTTGGCGCCTGAGTATCTTCTACATCGACAGGCGTTACAGTAATAGCCTTGCTGCTGGCGTTAAAGCAGATGTCGTAGCTGGCATTGCCGGTGACGGTATAATCGGCGGTAGGATAGGCTTCGGTCCAATCGCCATAGTGGTCGATTTTGAAACGTGGCTCGTCGTTAGCGAAAGTTTGAGTGGTACAGAAAGTGATGTTGTCACTGCTGTCCATAGGTGTGGCTTGCCAGCCATTGGCAGTGCCACGGAAGTACCAGCTGTCTTCAGGTGGCTCAATTTCTATATCGCCACAGTTGGCGACTTCGGTGGCAGTAATGGTTTTGCTGTCGCTAAAGAAGCGAATGTCGTAACTCTTGTTAGCCGTAACCGTGTAGTCGGCGTTGGGGTAGGCTTCGTTCCAATCGCCGTAGCGGTCAATCTTAAAGCGTGGGTTGTTGTCGCCAAAGCTTTGGCAGGTTTGGTATTGGTTACCAGAGACTAATTCTAGCGGGGTGCTTAGCCATTGGTTTGGCGTGCCCCTAAAGTTCCACTCCGCGCTGGCGTGCGCAGACAGTAAGCTCGCTCCTAACAGAACGATAGATAACTTTTTCATGGTCTTTCCTTGTACTGTTTTGCTGTTTATTTAAGCATCAGTGCTTGGCGAAAATACTGCGAATGCTCTTCAAGTCTGATGATTTTGCCTTGTTTTTATTTTTGTAAGGCCAATGTGCAGTTCAATCTGCTACTCCATGGCAATTGAGAATGGTAAAGAATAAATACTAAAAAAGGGCAAAAAATAGCCAGAACTGTGAAGTGAATGTCTCAAGGCCATCGAGTTGAATCGATGGCCTTGTAAACAGATCTTAACGTTTTGAATAGTAGGGGTTATTTCAATTGGTACTGCTGGGCTAAGTGGCGGTAATCTTGGTACTTCTTGATCAGCGCCAGTTGGTCTAAATGGGCGTTATCAAACAACAGTGCGCCGTTGTTTTGCAATTGCAGGTAAACGGTGGCCGCCATGGTAATGACTTTGTCGATACGCTTTAGGGTCATTGGTGTGCAGCTCTTACCGCTAATGTCATCGGCAATGTCTAAGCAATGAGAACGAAAACTTTCGGCAATAAACAGATTTTTTAAAGAGCGTTCGTTGTCTAACGCATATTCCCAGCGTTCGATGATCTCGGTTTGCCAATGAATGACATTGGGATGAGCAAAGTTTTGTTTTAACCAAATTAGCTTCTGGGTATAGATGTCTAAGCCCACTTCTTTGAGCTCGCGGTACAGGGCGAGTTGGTCGTTGCTGGTCATCACATCTTGATAACGCAATAGGTAACCAAATACATTGCGTGTTTCTAAGCGTTCTACCGCGTGAAAAGCCGGTGAGGCTAAACCGTCACTGTTGTAGTGTTCCAGAGGATCGAAGCGGTACATGTAACCAAAATCAAATAAGTAAATCTGGCGCCCGTCGTACAAAATATTACCGGGGCAGAGATCCCACTCCATAAGGCCCACTTGCTCTAAGGCAAACATGGTATCGAATATCTGGCGAAAAATTTCGCGGCTAAAGCTGCAAAGCGGCTTACCCTCGATCCAAGGAGAAAGAATAAAACCCAGTCGATAATCGGCATATAGGGTGGTCACAATGTGCTTAAAAGCAGCAGCGGTGCTGGCCTTATCCTTCAGCGCTTGTAAGTCTTGACGGCGTTGCACCTCATTAAGGAAGGAGGTTTGGCCATCGATATTCTGCACACGCGCTTCGGCGCGGCGGCGTTTAAGGTTGTAGTGCCGCCCATTAATCATTAAATGAATCACTGTGGCAGTGAGCCCATCGTCAAACACCTCAACCACATGGGGTGAATTGAGATCTAAAGCGGCTAATTCTTCAGGGGGCAAGGGGCAGTTTTCAATTTTTCCTACGACGATATTTTGCTCGCCTTGTTGAAAACGTAATTGAGCTTGTTGGCGTTGCTCAACTAATGCATTCATTACCACTCTCCAGACTGTTTATTATTCGATGAGTTTATGCTCATAAGTCTATGGAGTAAGGGAATTTATAAAGATGAAAAGCGTTTCGGTCACAAATATTGTTGGCTCGAAACGCCTAATACGCTAAGGATCACATTTATCGGGCTGGTTTTGCTGAGTTTGGGCAGTGATTTCATGCTTAGCCAAGCCTCAGACGCCGAACTATCTATGTCTAGCCGACGTCAGATTTAAAACTTTATTGGCGGCTTAAAGCATTTTATTGGCCATGACAAAGCTATCTGCTAAGTTTCTGGAGAATGCCACACTGCCACTGTGCTTACGGATCCCCGCTCGACGTAATTTTAAGATCATCCGTGGCAGCAATCCGTTAATCACTAAGCCAATTTTGCGTTGTTGTAAGTCTTTGGCAATTGATTCCATGGCCACGATGGCACTCATGTCGATGAGGGTGACTTCAGCCATGTCGAGGATTATCACTCTCACTTCGGGGCGAACCGAGGTAATGGTTTTTAAGGCCTTTTGTGCAGAGCCAAAGAATAACGGGCCATTGATGTCATATAACATCACTTTATCGGGCAGTTGATAGCCTTCGTGATTATCTTCAATGGCGGCGGCCTGCGTCAGGCTCACGCTGCGTTTAATGAATAACATGGCGGCCATGCCCATACCCACCGCAACCGCGATGGTCATATCAAACAGCACGGTGAGCGAGAAGCACAATAACAACACTATTACGTCGTCTTTGGGGGCTACTTTAAGGGTGCGGACAAAGTGTTTGGCCTCACTCATATTCCACGCCACCATTAATAGCAAGGCTGCCATTGAGGCCATCGGAATATAAGACAGTATCGGTGCCAGTAGCAGAATACTCAGCAGAATGAATAGCCCGTGCACCACTGAAGCGAGCGGCATGCTGCCACCCGATTTTACGTTGGCGGCGGTGCGAGCAATCGCTGCGGTAGCGGGAATGCCGCCTAATAAGGGCGCCACAATGTTGCCAATGCCTTGACCAATCAGCTCGTCATTAGGGTTGTGTTTTTTACCGGACATGCCATCGGCTACCACCGCACAAAGCAGTGATTCTAAGGAACCTAAAATGGCAATGGTCAGCGCCGCTGGCAGCAACTGACGAATTAACTCAAAGCTTAAACCTATCGGTGTGCCATCAGCGCCGGGTAGGTTCCAAGGCCACTCAAATTGGGGTAGCAGTGGTGGAATGCCACTGCCACTGAGGCCGTCTAGGCTGTAAGAAAAGCGACTGCCAATGGTGGCCACCGAAAAATCACTCAAGCCAAGGCTGAGCAAGTAAGCACTAAGGCTACCAACCAGCAGGGCAATCAAGTGACCGGGGATCTTAGAGCGAAACTTGGGCCACACCAGCAATATTGCCAAGGTAAGAGCACCAATCAGCGCCTCGCGCCAATCGACGCTGGGTAAGGCCTGCACCAGAGCGGCCAGTTTCGCTAAATAGTGACCGTCGACAGCGGCCACTTGCAGCCCTAAAAAGTCTTTAATTTGAAAGGTCGCGATAACTACGCCGATCCCTGCGGTAAAGCCAACCGTGACCGGGTAGGGCACGATTTCGATAAACTTACCCAGCTTACCTAGGCCCATGAAAATCAAGATGAAACCGGCCATGAAGCCGCTCACCAGTAGCCCGCCAAGACCATATTGCTGAACAATCGGTAGCAGTATGACTACGAAGGCGGCGGTGGGCCCAGAAATATTGACTTTTGAACCGCCGCTTAGGGCAATCACTATGCCCGCCACTAGGGCCGTATATAAACCATGTTGCGGGGGAACGCCGCTGGCGATAGCTAGGGCCATAGACAGAGGCAGGGCGATCACCCCTACAGTTAAACCGGCTAGAATATTGGCCTGAATTTGTTGACCTGAAGGTCGGCTTTGTAGGGTTTTTGTTAGTGCAGAAAACATCGGCATCTCGATATAGATAGTGACAGGTGCTCTGATCACGTGCTCGAATAAGGGCGTTTAGCGAAATATTAATGCGCGGCGGCAGCACCCAAAGCTGCGACGCAATTTAGAGCGACGTGAAAGCCTGCTTTATACACCCGCTGCCCCCCTTGAGGCAATGGCCGCAAGGGCTAACAGTGCAATCCTGTGTGAATTTACTTTAAATTAGCCCATCCAGAGGATCTGTGACTGATTGTAGCCGTTTAGCGCCTAGCATTTGACTGGCTTAGCGCTACTTATTTTGATTGAGTGCCGCCCTTAACGCGGCAATGCCTTTATTGCCTTTGGCTTGGCGTTCTTCGGCTGTTTCTGTTTTGCGCTTTTGTTCCCAGATTAGGTCGTTTTGCGGTAGCTCATAAAGAAAGCGGCTGGGTTCGGGTTTAATCAATTCACCAAATTGGCGACGTTCCTTGGTTAGGGTGAAGGTGAGTTCTTTTTGTGCGCGCGTAATGCCCACATAGGCCAGACGGCGTTCTTCTTCTACGTTGTC
>NZ_JBNKPP010000141.1:0-2579 GCF_050295395.1 Agarivorans sp. | reverse complement strand
ATTGGGTGGTGACTTCAGATTCTGAGCGCTGTTTAATTTCTTTGGCTAAGGCTTCGGCGGATTCGGTAGCGGTATTGTAAAGTTCACGTAGCTGATTAAAGCTAGTAAGGCTGGCTCCGGTACTGAGTTCCAAAGCTTTAGCATGGTCACTTTTGTTCAAGGCAAAGACTTCTGAGCTTTGTTGTTTCCATGATTGGAAGCGTTGTTGAAAGCTTTCTAGGCCTTGGGCGGCTTGCGGGTAATCGGCCAATAAATCTTGAAATTTTAGCATTCTATCTAAGGCTTGTTGGGCATTTTCTTGATAATCAGCTTGCAAGCCCTGAAAATCAGCTTGGTCGCCGGCCAGCATATCTAACTCTGCCACTCTGGCTTGATAAAGGTCACGGTCGGCATTCAGGACTGCGGCGATGGCGGGTAGTACTTTATTTTCGATTGAATGTAAGTTGTTTGTGGTATTCACTCCCACATTGTAGCCGATTAACGAGACCACAATTAACATCATCGCGTTTAAGGCGAACACCAAAGAATATTTAAATCGTAAGCTGCTTAGTTTCATATTTACCTGCCTGTGGCTGCTGCTTTTAATAGTTCTTATTGTTTTATTAAAAAGTCACAAATTAATGTCATTTACTTTAGTTTAGATAGGATTTTATCAATCGGGCTTAAAATCTGCTTTTTGTAAGTTTGCTCACGCTATGTTATTGATAAATTTTAAATTTAAGTTGTGTTTGTGTTTGAATTTACTGGTTTTAATGATATTTAAAATGCATGCTGTTAATTAGCCTTTTTTGCTATATCAAGCGTCATCGTTTGTTACTGACCAAGCTCATTTAACTATTTCCGTCTTAGTAAACGCTTAATACCTTCAATAAGATCAAATCGTAGGGGGAGCTAGCTTTAGAGCGTTTTCTACCGCTGTTTTAGCGCCATGGTGCTGATTTTATTGGTAAATTAGTGGTAAGTTTGGCGATAGCTGCAATGCTACAGAGAAAAATAGTGACCTCGTTAGCTCAACGTTGGTATCAAAGCAGTGCTAGCAAGCAACATTTGCTGCGTTAACCCTCCTTAATGTGTAAGTTTGCTTCATTGCCCATTTATTTAGGCTCTGTTCCGCCTCGCCGGTACGCTGTAACAAAACTAAATGTGATTCCGACTACACTTAAATGACCATTGTGTGAATAAACTCCAGTAAGGAGGGTGCCTATGCGCTTTGGATTGTGGATATTTCTAATGGGCTTTTGGCTGGGCAGCGCAACGGCAGACGATGCCGAATTGCTCGTTGGCAAGGTATGCCCTGTGACTTACCAGCAAAAAACATTGGGTATTTTGGTCTTTTCTGAGGCTTGGTATCACAACAGCCGTCAACAGGCTTCTTACATTCCTCGTGATAATGCCACTGGCATAGGTTTAGAAATTCATTGGTTTGCTAATCGCAATGGCGAGCTTGAACTGGCTAATCAAGCGGGGTGCTCCCGCTACCGTATGTTGCAAGTTCGTACCACCAACCGACGTTTATTGGGTGATGAGCGCTCGGCTCAGATTGATGCGCCCGAGTGGTTTGTGGAGCCCTTTTACGATGCCGTGCCGTTAGAGTTTGGCAGTGGCGTACATCGCACTCCGCAAGATACTCAAGACAAGCCTTGGAGTGAAGCGCCTAAGCGGGCGTCGACATTGGCGATTTATGATACGCCTTTTGTGTCGGACGCCTTGGGCAAAGAGGGGCAAAACATAGAGGTCGAGTTTGAGACTTGTGTGGTGTGTCAGCGTGAGCTGGGTTACGACAGCATCTTGTCTTGTGGTCGCTGGGGCTATAGCCGGGAGTATTTAAACGGGAATAGCGGTTGGGCTGAGCCAGAGTTTAATGGTACTGAATGTTTAGCTCAGCCGAGCGAGCATTATCAAGAAACGGTAAATTTATCGGAGAGCTTTCCTTATAGCTATTGGTTAGATTGGCGCTAACTGAGGGTATTTTCGCTGATAGCGGTTTAGCATGCTTTGATTGCCAAGCAAGCCACCTTGATGAATATATAGGGTAGGCACATTGTCATTGTGCTCGGCTAGGTAGCTGATTAGGCACTGCCAGCCGATGGGGTCGTACAACAGTTCAAATTCAATTTCGGTTTGTTGCTTCAGGTCTAACCAAATTTGGTAATGCTCAGGATAGAGCTTGCCAAAATGGAACTTTTTGGAGCGTGCTAGTATCGTCGGGTGGGTGTTGGGGTTGCTGTTTAATAGCGAAAACTGCGAGCGTAAGTAGTGCTCATCGCCCACACAGGCACAGCTTAACACCTGAATACAGGGATTCATTTGACTAAAATATTCGCTTAAAAACAAAGCGGTAGTACCGGTTCCTGCGGGCAGCATGACCCTTAATTGGCCAATGTGCTGGTGATGCTGCCAGTCTTCGATTTCTTCGGCTAGCATCACCACGCCTTCTCTCGCGTAGTGACAACGGCCACCTTCTGGAATAAACAGTTGCTGCGGCGATAGGCTGGGTTTGACTATGTTTTGCATAAACTGATCGAGGTTAGCCTGCTGTTGTCCGCGTAAACTGGCGACTTCAATGATGCGAGCATCCA
>NZ_JBNKPP010000140.1:0-2187 GCF_050295395.1 Agarivorans sp. | reverse complement strand
GTTTTAACCGTCGAATGTGGAACTTTAATTATCATTATTTAGACAAACCTATTTATCGTCCTGCTACGCACGGATACGCCAAGTACGTGCCTTTTGGGCTTCGCGAAGCCCTAAATAATGTGATTCGTAACCTAGAAGAACCCGCCAGTTTTGCCAACCACCTATTGCAAGGTAAGGTAGAGCGCGCATCCAACAATTTATTACGTTTCTTGTTTAACTCTAGTTTTGGCCTGTTTGGTATTTTTGATTTAATGGGTAAATCTGGTGTTCAACGTGACATTGAAGAGTTTGGTGATGTGCTAGGTTTTTATGGGGTGCCAGAGGGTCCCTATATTATGTTGCCAGTGCTTGGCCCGAGTACGATTCGCAAAGAAGTGGGGGACTGGGTTGATGCCTTCGCTTCTCCACTAAACAATCTTAGTTTTGCTGAACAGACACTAAAATGGGGCTTAGATGGCCTTTATAAGCGTTCCTCGGTTATTGAACAAGAACCCCTGTTGGATAACTCCTTAGATAGCTACACTTTCATTAAAGAAGCCTACATGCAATACCGTTTATACCGCTTCTATAACGGTAAGCCTCCGACTCAATCACAAGACGATATCGATTCGGCATTAGAAGATTATTTGGACGAAATTGAAGCATATTAACTAAGCTGAGCTATGCTTTTGGATAGGCTATGCAGTTATTGAAGCATAGCCTTGTTAATTTCACCTTTCTGATTATCTTGTTGTTGCTATTTTGTTCACCTTTTAGTGTGTTCAATTTTATTTGTTAAACTGGCGTTCCGCTGGTTTTACTTATATATTCAAGAGATTGGACCATTAGACATTAATTAATTCATTAATAAGTAAAGGATTTTGCCGGAAATGCAGCAGCGGGACGACCATTTATTACATGGAGTTTCCATATTAGTAGTAGAAGACGAAGTGGTTTTTCGTCAGCAATTGCTTGCATTTTTAACTCAACAAGGCGCTATGGTTGGGGCCGTGGGTGATGGTAAAGCTGCCTTAGAGGCAATAAGCCAGCAACATTACGACATCATTCTCATGGACTTAATCATGCCTAAAATGGGCGGTGTGGAATTACTGGAAAATCTCGCTCATTTTTCCGGCACTGTGGTAGTAATTTCCGGTAAAAGCACTATGGCTGATCTGCGGCAAGTAATGGCCCTTGGGGCCAGTGACTTTTTGGTTAAACCCATCACTGATTTTAACGAAATTACCAATACCATTTTAACTAATCTCTCGATGGTAGAAGAGCACAGCTTGCAAATGGAGTTTAGTGAATTTTCCGAACATAAAGCCCATTTTAAAGCCAATGATGTGCAAGCCAGCCTAGTGCTACACGAAATTATGCCCGAGGCTACCCAAGAGTTAATGGGTTATTTCTGCCACTACCGCCTAAAAGGGCATACTTTGTTTCCTATTCTTAAACAAATCGATGATAACCATGTAGCGTTTCTCGTGGTTGATATTTGTTTGATGGGCGATGAAGGGGTGATTGCAGCAGTGATTATTAACGGCTTTTTTCAAGATATGTGGAACCGCTTATCACTGAACGACTCCTCTTCTTTACAGCCAAGCCAAGCCTTGAGCACTTTAAATAAAATTATGCATGCCGCTGATCTTCGTGCCCCTGTGGGCTGCTTATACGGAGTGATTAAGGATGATTGTGTTACTTTTGCTAACGCCGGCCTGTTAGATGTTCCCACTCCTTTCAACCAAGCTCAACCTGGTTTGGCTTTAGGCTTAAATGCCTCGGCCCACTATTTAGAATGTTTAGTAAGACTGTCTGAAATAGGCTTTAGCTTGCGCTTTAAGAATCTGGTAGATGACTGCATTAGCTTGAAACTGTTTCCGGTAGCATAACCAGCGACTCAGAACCGTGGTTTTAACTCTTTCTAGTATCCTCAGCTTGTGCTTATTTGATTCATTACTTCATTTCAGTCGCGCAGTTCTGTGTTGCTAGCTTAGAATTTGAAGTTATTAAAAGTAGCATAATGTTATAGCGTTATTACTAGTCGAGATTAGTTTAATCAGTTAGTCTGACATTGTTTTATATTCTATTACGATATAACGAACTAAGAGCTGAAGACTAAATGGAAAATTATAATTTAACTCATCTTAAAGCATTAGAAGCCGAGAGTATTCATATCATTCGCGAAGTCGCGGCGGAATTTGAGAA
>NZ_JBNKPP010000139.1:0-11087 GCF_050295395.1 Agarivorans sp. | reverse complement strand
GCTCCCAACGCAAGGCTATTTTGTTTCGCTAAGGTAGCGTGCTTTAAAGGCTGCTTGGGCTTCTTGGCGGGCCTTTTTGACTTCCTCGGGCTCTTTACCGCTGAACCAAGCATGTTCAGGTCGCTCTAGAATTTCGGCTAAAATGGCGCGGGCTTTGGTGGCGCCTTCGGAATTGCCTGCGTGCTCTGCTTTTTCCACTACTTCTAAAAACTGTGGCACTAACTCAATATAGAAGCGTTCGGCGACTTCATATAAACCATGCCATTGTACATAGTCTGGAGCCTGCATGGCTGCACCGTGTCTAGCGCGGCGGCCTTCGTGATGCCATAGGTAGAACCACGTCCATTCAATTTCTTCATCAAAGCCAATGTCGGTAAGCATTTTCTCCTCTTTTAGTACATCCATTAGTGCTTTACCTGGTCGGGCGAACTTGTCGTTATATAAATTAACTAAAGAATCAAATTGCTGGTAGAAGTTGTCGATCATTGATTTGGTATGACAGGACTGACATACGTTCATCATGTCGGCGCGGCGATCTTCCCAAGATTTGACCGCTAAACCTTGTGCTTTAGCTTTTGCGTCAATTTTCTCAGAGATGGCGGGACGCAAGGTCCAGGATATCCGGTCACCCACATCATGGGTTACCGCTAGCTCACGGGTGGCCGACATGTGGCAAGTGGCGCAGGTTGGCGATGAGTCGTAGTCTTCACCGACAATCCATTTGGCCGAATCCAAATTCATTCTGTCTACGTTAGCGTAGAAATTAATCCCGTGTTTTGACTCTTCGTAAATCTCTTTTTGAGGATGGTCTGGGCCTAAGTGGCATTTGCCGCAGGCTTCTGGGCGTCGGGCTTGCTCCATGGAAAATTCGTGGCGTTGATGGCAAGCGGTACAGGCTCCTAAGGAACCGTCAGGGTTGATTCGGCCAATGCCGGTGTTTGGCCAAGTGGTAGGGTCTAAATCACCGTTTTCTAAGACTTTGACTTCGGCGCCATGGCATTGCCAGCAACCATTAACTGCTGCTGGCGATTGGCCATTAAAGGTGAGCGCGCCTTCCACCACTTCAGCCAAGAAGTTATCTAAAGAACCAATGATTTGTCCTGCTTTAGCATGGTGACTTTTGGCAAATTCGTCGACCTCTTGAGTATGGCAGTTAGCACAATCTTTAGGAGATACGATGACCGAAATGGTTTTACCTTCATGAGTAATGGCGTCCACATCTTCAGGATTAGCTTGGTGGCATTCGTAACAGCCCACATTGGCACCGTAATGCTTAGATCGCCCCCACTGGGCGTAGATAGAGGGATTTTGTTCTTTGTGACAAGCTGCGCATTCGGCGCTGTCTTGGCTAAGTTGTTTGAATGGTTTCAGTACTAGCGCTTTAGGTTCAGCCAAACTAGTAAAGGAGACAACTAAACAAAGTGCCGCAGTTAAGCTTAATAAAGCGGTAATAATGATTGAACGATGGGGGTGCGTATCCATGCTTGAGCCCTCTTATTGCTTCCTGCTATAAGTTGATAATTGTTGAGCAACTTAACCATAGTAAAAATAGGGCTTAATGGTGAGAGCTAGGTCAAATTTATGTAAATATGTTGTTACATTAGGGCTTGGTCTGTTGAATTAGTTTTTTGAGACCTTGCAGCACTGAGCTAAAGGCAACTTTATCCAGCGGTAACCGAGACAAGGGGTGCCATTGCCAAGAGGCGATGTCGTCTTTGGCTTCGAGTGCGGGTTTGCTAGATGGGCAGTAGATAAAAAAGCTATCACAAGTGTGGTACAGCACGTTTTGATAACAGTATTGGTTAGCAAAGGAGCCAAAATAATTAAATTGTTCGGGCTGAATATCTAGATTGAGTTCTTCTTTTAACTCTCTTGCAAGGCCTTGTTCGAGACTTTCATTATATTCGATGAAACCGCCGGGAAGATCCCAATGTCCTTTTTGGGGCTCGATAGCCCGTTCCACCAATAGCAACTCTTGTTGATGCATAATCAAGGCTCCAGCTGTGGAAGCGGTGTTATGAAAGTAACAAAAATCACAGTGCTGACAACGCCACTGCTTGGGACCTAGGGCTTGCAGTTCTGGCTGGGCGCAACGGGGGCAAAATTGTATCGAAGACAGAATAAGCTCGTTTAAAGGTTGAATAGGCTGTTATTGATAGTAGCGAGCTTTAGCTTTAATTAGAAGAGCTAAACAATATGGTTGAACTTGCTTAGTGATAGGCTTGGCTTAGCAATAAGCTATCACTGTCAATATCGGTCACTGTTTAATGCTGTTTTAGGGCTCTGCTTGTTCACTTATCATGAAGTTTTCATTGGTAAATAAAAATGGTCTTAGGTCATTTTTTAGCAAACATTGCTCGCTTATACTGGGTTTTACTCGGATTGCTTCGAGTTACGCCATTTATTCTTAGGGATGATTAATGAAACCGCTGTTAAAACCCCAATGTCCTAACTTTTCTTCTGGCCCCTGTGCTAAACGCCCTGGTTATCAATTGAGTGAGCTAGAGCTGCATACCTTGGGGCGTTCCCATCGTAGCCAAGTGGGTAGAGCTCAATTGGCTGAGGCAATTAGATTAACCGAGCAGATTCTCAACTTGCCGCCAGGTTACAAAGTAGGCATCGTTCCTGGGTCTGATACTGGCGCCATGGAAATGGCTATGTGGTCTTTGTTAGGCCCTAAACCGGTGGATGTTTTTAGTTGGGAGTCTTTTGGTAAAGGCTGGTTTTTAGATGTCAGTGAACAACTGAAGTTAGCTGAGGTTTATCATTTCCATAGCGATTACGGTTTGCTACCCGATTTTAGCCAAGCCGACCCTGAACATGATTGTATTTTTACTTGGAATGGCACTACCTCCGGTGTGGCGCTAGCCAATGCAGATTGGATCAGCAGTCAGCGTAGTGGCTTAACCCTGTGTGATGCCACCTCTGCAGTGTTTGCCATGCCCTTAGATTGGCAAAAGTTAGATGTTGTTACCTATAGCTGGCAGAAAGTGTTGGGTGGGGAAGGTGCGCATGGCGTGATTATTCTTAGTCCTCGTGCTGTAGAACGCTTAGAAAATTATCAACCGAGTTGGCCAATGCCAAAAATTTTTAGACTGACCCAAGGAGGGAAGCTCATTGAAGGGATATTCAAAGGCGAAACGATTAATACGCCGTCGATGTTATGTGTGGCGGACTATATCGATGCCCTCCGTTGGCTTGAATCGCTAGGTGGTCTCTCTGCGAGTATTGAGAAGTCACGACAGAATCTTCACCAAATTAGCCAATTCGTTAGTGCTCACCCATGGATAGCGTTTTTGGCTCAGCAGCCGGAGACTATTTCTAATACCAGTGTGTGCCTGACGCTCCAAGCCACAGCTGAGCAGGTGGACACGATTATTGGCTTATTGGAGCAACAACAAGTGGCTTACGATATAGGGGCTTATCGTGATGCTCCCGCAGGTTTGCGCATATGGTGTGGTGCAACGGTAGAGCAAGAGGATTTACGCCGTTTATTGCTCTGGTTAAGTTGGGCCTATCAGAAAGTGTGTGGAGGAGATAAGCGAGTTTAGTCTGCGATTAATGATTTCGCTTGTTAAACGCATCAGCGGGGTTGATGCGTTGTTTGCTTTTTCCTATGAGTACTCCACTGAGGCTTTGATAGGCTAAGCGCACCAGAAAGGGTGGGGTTTAGGGTTTGTGCTGTTGTTTGCGAATCTCCCGGTTTTGTAATTTGCTCAGCTTAAAACTGGGAAAACGTAAATCGAGTTCGATAGCGAGTATACGCAGAATAAAGGCGGCGCCACTAGAGATTAAGATGTTAGGTAATTCACTCACGCCAAATAAATCTAGGACCACGTAGCTTAAGCTGCCGAGTAAGCAGGCTGTAACGTAGATCTCAGGCTCAAAAATGACTAGCTTGGTTTGCAGCATGAGGTCGCGAATCGCCGAGCCTAGTGTTGAACTCATCACTCCCATTAAAATGGCGACTAAAGGGGCCACCTCATAACTCAAGGCTTTGCCGGTACCTAATACCGCAAATAAGGCTATTCCCGCGGCATCCATCCATAACAATATTCGGTCAATTTTGATCACCCAATGGGCAAAGAAGTAGGTCATGATTGAGGCAACGATACATACACTAAGATAGCTGGGGTCGGCTATCCAAAATACTTGTGCAGTGCCCAATAACAAATCACGAATGGTACCACCTCCAATCCCAGTGACGATGCCAACGAACACAAAGGCTAAAATATCTAATTCTTTCTTAGCCGCCGTAAGCGCCCCGGTAAGGGCGAAGACAAACACAGCAATCAGGCCAAATTGATAGAGTGCGGTGTGAAAATCGAGGTTAAATGTCATGTTCGTTCAAGATAAATGGAGAGCAAATCGCATTATAGTGCAATAAGCTAAAGTAATGGAAAGCAAGAACTATAAAATAGGCATAATTTAGGGCTTGTTGACCTTTCTCGGTTAATTTTTGTTCTAGATAAAAGCGTTTGAATTGTGGCGATAGGTTTGTAGTTTAGCATTCTAAGCAAAACACCGTTCAACAAAGAGTATAACGCTTTTGGCAGAACCCTTCGGGCAGCGTTTGTGGAGGCTTTCTGTTGCGTTATCGGCTTATCAGGTAGAATCTCTACATTTCAAAGCCTCTGCCTTGAATAAAAACCCCACAAACTGCTGCAAATAACATCTCGAAAGATCAACAAACCCTAGTTAAATTAATCCTAGCAGCGCCGCTTTTACGGTGGCAGCGGTTTTATTGACTACGTCTAGTTTACGCATTGCCTGACTGATATGAAAATTAACAGTCCGAGTCGTAATGCCAAGAATTAGCGCAATTTCTTCTGCGGTTTTGCCATCGGCAGTCCATTTAAGCATTTCTAACTCTCGTTGACTTAAATCGGGTATCTCAAATTTTTCAGCGCATATTCTAGAGGCTAACCCTTGGTGGCTTACTTGGGTTAGCCACAACAATTGATAGCGATAGCGAGCCAGTTCACTAGGGCCTAGCATTTCCGACGAACGGGCAAGGGTGAGCATACCAACAGTACCATTGGCTTGTCGTGAGGATTGCGCCCAGCCGTATGCCAAGCCAAACGAGCGGGCATCTTCCATTAGCTCAGGTGTTTTAGAAAAAACTTGGTCGCTCCAAACAATAGGCAGTTGCGAGCTTAAGCCGTGATGTACAGTGGGGTCTACTTGCAGGTAGTTTTTTTGTTGATAAATCTGCTGCCAAGGTTTGGGGTAGTTGTTTAGCATCTCGGTGCGCGGCGCTGATAAGGGATAAGGCATTCGAATGCCATAGGCACAGAAATCAAATCCTAGAGCGCTGGTAACTTTTAATAACTCTGCAAAAAAGTCTTCGCTTGTACCTCTTGTTTCTAACAAGCAGAACTGTTCTTCCAACCACGCTTCCATGTGCTAGCTATCACTTCCTCGGTATATGCGATGAAGCCGCATAAATCTTATGACTGGTTAACTAGCAGTATAACGCAACTGTCAATGTTGACAATTGATAGGGAGCTAATGAGGTGCTTTGATGAGGTAGAGTTCAAAAAAAACAAATATAATTATGAATAAGCGGGCAAGTAGAAAAACTATTTTAGATTCAGCACACTACACTGTTGTTCCAGATGACGATGGTTTGATCAGGCTAACTTACGAGCAACTTAGTGTGCTCGACTTAAAGCATGTTATTTCCGGTTTGGATAACATCAATCCGGCGCAGGAAGGGCTTACCGAGCAGCGATATGGCGGATATACCGAGTGGCTATTTGAAAATGTATGCGCAATCACTGTGGGTTGGGATTGGCACTGGGTATGGAGTGACGGTCGTATGCATTGCCAAGTAAAAGGTTTCCCTCGAAGCAATCTTCAGTTGCAAGAAGATGGCTTTGATGTGAGCCCTAAAAGAAACGACCAACTGCTGTTGCAGTTGATCGATAACATGCTATGGCAGCCGACAACCACTGCTGCAATTTTGCAACGTTACCAAGAATCTCCAATGAATATTGATTACATGAGATCTATGTAGCAGGCAAATAAGGCGTAACCATTGATTATCTTTGGTGGGCCAGCACGGTGATGGCGGAAACCTGCGTGGCGCAGCATTCGCTCTATACCTAGCGGTGAGACCGAAATTAGTCGTTTAGCGCCGTGTTTTTTGGCACATGTTATCGAAGCATTTAGTAGCGATAGCGCCTGTTTTGACATCAGTTGAGTTGGTGCTTCTTGGTGGTTATCAAAGTCTACTGCGGCAAAGCGAGACAGTTCCCAAATATCAGCCTGCTTGGGGCAAGCTAGACCGTTCAGTAGTTCCGGGAACACCTCTTCCAATAAGTATGGCTGAGTGGTGGGCAGTAGTCGGGCACAGCCGCAAATGTGGTCATGTTGATTTTTAGCCACGACATAAATAGTGTCTTGATGATCAAATTGGTCTTGCTCAATGCCTTCAGGAGTATCTAGCTCCCAACCAAGCATTTCTACAAAGACCTGATGGCGATAGTGATTTAGGTGTTGAAAGGTAGTAGCTGAAAGTTGTTCTGCAACGCCGTCTATGAAGTCCATTAGCATCTCTCCCTGAGTGGTGATGCTATGAGTACAATCCAGCCTGCTTGTTTTTTAAACTGTTAACTATAACAGCTAGTAAATACTAAAATTTTCACCTATGGCCTTGTTTTTATTGATTTTATTGATTTTATTGTCATTAGTTTGTTTTTTTGTGTAGTTGTTGTTGCTAAATATAAAGCTGTTAAAATTCAATTAGCTAACTAGTGTTTTAATATTACTTAATAATTGTTGCCTACAGTTTTCCACTATCGCGTTGGGGAATTGTCGGTAGTCTGGGTAGGGGGTATAAATACGATTGCTAGCAGTAAAAAAGTGTTTTTTAGTCTCTTGCGAGAGGGCATTTATTAGATTTGGCTCAAACCGTGGCCAATTTTTCTTACCGGCGATGAGGTGCCAATGTGCGCTGTTTACTAGTTGAGTGGTTAAATTAATTTGCTGTTCTAGTAATAGCTGCTGTTGCAAATATTCTCGCCAGTCGTCATTTGGCGCGGTCAGTTTGGCGAAAATAGTCAGTATTTTGCGCCAATTATTGTTGTTGTGGGTCAAAATAGACTGGCACAAAAGAGCTTTAGGCAGCTCGCTTAGTGCTGCTCCTAACTCTGGCATATCGGTATTAAGGTATAACACCACTCGTGGAGTAGCACTGCCGATTATCATGCTTAGCTTTTCCTTATTTCTGTATTAATTCGTGCCTTGCAGGGGCTTAAGCCTGTCATTTAACTGCCACAAAACTGTTGCTCGTTTGTCATGTTTTACTCCTAGCCTTTGAGCCAAAACAGGGAGAGAACGATGATTTCAGCTCAGCAGCTGCTTGACCAACATTACCCAAGCCTAGCACGGCATCCTCGCCGGTATAACTTGGCAAAGTGGTTTTTTTCTAAGATTTTATTTGAAGATAGGTTTCAAGCCTTTGCCGAAAAACACCCTCATTTAACCGGTGTCGCTTTTATTGAACAGGTATTTGCCGAACTCAATATTAGTTATCGAGTGAGTCAAAATGAACGCGAGAGGATTCCCAGTGAAGGACGGGTGGTAATTGTGGCCAATCACCCGATTGGTTCTATTGACGGTCTCGCACTGCTACATTTGGTTAGCCAAGTTCGTAAAGACGTAAAAATAGTCGCCAATGAGCTATTATCAGCCATTCACCCCTTAGGTGAATTGTTACTGCCAGTGGACAATATGCGCGGTAATAGTCAGCGCAAGCAGCTAAATGCCATTAAGTCGTTATTGGAGCAGGAAGGGGCGGTGATTATGTTCCCTGCGGGCGAGGTATCTCGCTTAAAAGGTTTGAAAGTGAAAGACGGTAAATGGAACAAAGGCTTCATTAGCATCGCCAAGAAAACCCATACCCCCTTGTTGCCCATTTGTGTAAAAGCGAAAAATAGTAAGTTGTTTTATTTAAGCTCTATTGTCTATCGCCCCTTGTCAACTTTGTTGCTAGTTAAAGAGCTTTTCTATCATGAAAACAAAGTTTTATCTATGGTGGTGGGGGAGCAAATACCAGTTAAAAGCTTCGCTTTTAGTGGTCTAGATCGGGCTACCCAAGCACAGTTAATTAAGAGGCACCTATACCGTATTGGCAAAAATAAGAGAGGCTTATTTCAGACTGAAGCAGCGATTGCCCACCCCGAGCAGCGGCTCGATCTAAAGAAGGCGGTCGAGCAACTAGAGCAGTTAGGCGAGACGCCTGATGGTAAGAGAATTTGCTTATGTTATGGTAATACCCAACCGATTGTACTGTCTGAACTCGGCCGTCTGCGAGAACTTGCTTTTCGTGCCGTTGGCGAAGGAACGGGACGACGGAGTGATACCGATAAATATGATCGCCACTATATGCATCTTATTTTATGGGATAGCGAGTTATTGGAAATAGCGGGTGCCTACCGTTTTGCTGATACCCAAGGTTTAATTGAACAACACGGCATTAGCGCTTTGTATAGCCATTCTCTATTTGACTATAAAGTGCAAGACTGTGACTTCTTGGAGGCGGGCATTGAGCTTGGGCGTAGCTTTGTGCAGCCGAAATATTGGGGAAAACGCAGTTTAGATTACTTGTGGTTGGGCATTGGCGCTTTCTTAGCTCGCCACCCGCAATATCGCTACTTGTTTGGTCCCGTTAGCATTAGCGTGGCCATGCCTGAGGCGGGGCGAGATCTCCTTATTGATTTTTATCGGCGTTACTTTCCTGCCGTTAAGCCGTATGCGCGTTCTCGTCAGCCTTATCAGTTGAGTTGTTGCCCAATGGAAGCGCGTTTAGTCACCTTTAGTGGAGATGATTACAAGAGCGACTTTGCTCAGCTAAAGAGTGCCTTGGCCTCGATGGGGAGCGCCGTTCCTACGCTCTATAAGCAATATACTGAGTTGTGCCATCCCGGTGGTGTGCAATTTATTGACTTTAATGTGGACCCCGATTTTAACCAGTGCATCGACGGCTTGGTGCTGGTGGATTTACAACAGCTAAAAGCGAAGAAAAAAGCGCGTTATATTGACGTTCACCTTAGCTCGCAGGAAGGGCTCTAAGGGGACGGTATGCCCCCTGAGTTTTAAACTTATTTTCTTTTTAACATCACTACCAAGGCCACTACCGCCAGTACCATAGGGTACCAAGCGCTACTCACCACCATTAATGGGCTAAGCGCAAATAGAGAACCGAGTAACAAGGCTTGGGCACCATAAGGGATAAGGCCTTGGATTACACAGGCGAATATATCCATTAAGCTGGCACTGCGAGCGGCTGAAATATTGTTTTGCTGAGCAAGTTGTTTGGTGATGTCGCCCGCCAATAGAATCGCTACGGTATTATTGGCTACAGCTAGATTACTAAGAGCGGTAATTAGAGCAATGCCAATTTGCGCTGAAAAACTCTTGTAGCTAGCTTGGTTTACCCAGCGATTGACTCTTTGCTGAATGAAATTAAGCCCGCCTTGATGGCGCATTAATGCGCTTAAACCACCGATAAATAGCGATAATAAGAAGATTTCTTGCATGCCGGTAAAGCCTGTATAAACGTCATTGGCAAAGCTTAATGTACTGTACTCACTGCTAAGCATGGCGGTGACCCCAGCCAGTATGATTCCGCTGAATAGCACCACAAATACGTTTACTCCAACCACTGCCATTAACAGAATGATTAAGTAAGGCAGGGCGCTTAGTGGTTGTTCTACTGTGAGTGGTTCAATTGGAGCGCTGTCATTGGCAATAAATAGCAGTGCTATGGTAATTAGGGCCGCAGGAATGGCTATGCCTAGGTTCTGCTTAAACTTATCTTTCATCGCGCAACCCTGAGTTCGGGTGGCTGCAATCGTAGTATCGGAGATAATTGATAGGTTGTCGCCAAACATGGCTCCCCCCAGCACCGCACCCGCCATAAATACCGGGTCTATGTTAGCGGCTTGAGCAATGCCTAAGGCAATAGGGGCCACTGCGGCAATGGTGCCCATTGAGGTTCCCATTGCGGTGGCAATTAAACCAGAAACAATGAAAATACCGGGTAATAGAAACCACGAAGGGACTCCGTTAAGAGCCAAAGCAACTACCGCCTCGGCACCGCCACTAGCCTTGGCCACGCTGCTAAATGCCCCGGCTAGAAGGTAAATTATGCACATGGTGATGATGTTGTGGTTTGCCATTCCGCCTACCAACTGCTCAATACTGTGATTAAGTTTGTCTTTGCTTAATACCAGTGCCAATACGACGGCGGGAATAATGGCGATGGGCGCGGGGAGTTGGTAGAAGGCAAACTCGACACCTTGCCAATGCAGGTAGCTACCAACTCCAATAAACAGGCTTAAAAACAGAACTATTGGCGTGAGAGCCAAGGCTGAAGCTGGGGCTTCAACGGGATTCTTTGAAGACATTGAATAATACTCTAATAAAAAACATCGGCCTAGTGTAATGATTTATAGAGCTCTGTCAATCTAGATGGCTAAACGTCTTTACTTCTTTTTATCTTGGCTTGATAAAATAGCGCATTGCTAATGTTGTTCGTAATAAATTCGTCATAAAAAAGCAATATGGTTGCGCCTAGTTTGATGTTCAATGGGTGTATAAGGGGTTCTCCGTTTTCACTCATTGAGCTAGGCCATGGAGATCTTATGCGAGTTTCACGATTCTCGAGAGTGTCGGCTTTTGCTTTATTTACAGTAAGCGCCGTATTAATTATTGCCCTGTATTTTTCATTGGAAAAAATATCGACTTCAAATCAGCAGTTACAACGATATCAAGCTTTAAAGTTTCAGTTTAATAGCCAGTTAGTGGCTAAGGTCAACAGTTATCTCAATACCGGCAATGCGATTGCACTCAGCGAAGCTGAGAGCCTATTACAGGATTTGGTTGAACAAGCTCAACAGCAGCAACTAGCTAGCTTGTCGTCAATGTTGGCTGCACTATTGGAAGCGCTGCAACAGCGTTATTTAGCCTTAGGTAAACTTAGTGGTAACGAGCAAGCCTTACTACTCAATGCTGAAAGAGAAATGCTAGCTTGGGCTGATAGTACGGTAGATTATGGCCTTAAAGCGAGTGCTGGCGAT
>NZ_JBNKPP010000138.1:0-10311 GCF_050295395.1 Agarivorans sp. | reverse complement strand
CGTTGCTTCTTGTCGAAGCGAGGTGCGCATTCTACGCCATCCTCTGTGACTGTCAACCGCTTTTTTAAAACATTTTAAAAACCGGTTTGAAAGCCGCCAACTCAGCCCTAGGCCTTGCTAGCCCTGACTTGCATCAACGTTGCTCTGCAGCGCTGTGTGCCGTGTCAGTGGAGGTGCATTATAGGCATCGATTCCCAAGGCGCAAGCGTTTTTTGAAGAAAAATAGGATTTTTGGTTCAACTGCTCAAAGCTTGCGCAGAATTTAAGAAAACAAGTAGAAAACGCTGATTATTCATTCAATTTTGCGAAGTGCATCGCGAAATCATCTACCTTAGACCAGTCGGTTAACTCAATATCCTGTGAGGTATCAGTACTTCCGCCGGTCATTTTCATAATCATTTGAATAAGACGGGTTTGCCACCAAGTATAACGAGAATAAAGTAGCGCACCAGCAAATATCGCTTGGCACTCTGGCATCCATTCAGCACGCTGATTGAGCTTCTTCATATAGACACTAGTTTCTGGAGTACTCTTTTCTGGCTTACGCGCTGTTAAACAGACGCCAAAAAATGCCACTGGCAAATTCGCCAGCTGTTGTTGGTACTTAGCTAACAGAGAGTATAAATGTGGCCTAAATTTACCATAACGAATCGAAGCGCCAATCAGCACTTTGTCGTAGTCTGACCAATTTACCTCTTGCTGGAGTTGCTCCAAGTTTTGGTAGTCAACGCTTAGGTCTGTTTGTGGCTGCTGTGCAACAATATGCTTAGCTATTTTTAAGGTTTGCCCTTCACAACTTGAATACAAGACCAGTAGTTTCATTATTAACTCTTCCAAAACGCGGGGGTAAATAAAACCAACAGAGTAAAGACTTCTAAGCGACCAAACAACATCGCAATTAATAACACCCATTTACTGGCATCACTAATATCCGAGTAATGCACCGCCACCTGACCCAAGCCAGGCCCTAAGTTATTTAAACAAGCCACCACCGCAGAGAACGCCGATAGTTCGTCCATACCGGCGGCAATTAACCCCAACATACAAATGACAAACACCAAGGTATAAGCAGAAAAAAAGCCCCACACCGCTTCCAATACCCTATCGGGTAAGGCCTTATTGGCCAACTTGATTTGAAACACGGCGCGTGGATGAACCAGACGTTTTAGTTCGCGCATCCCCTGCAGGCTAAGCAAAAATACTCGAATCACTTTTAAGCCGCCGCCGGTCGAACCAGCGCAGCCACCAATAAAACTGGAGAACACCAACAAAACCGGTAGGAATAACGGCCATTCTGAAAAACTAGTGGTGGTAAACCCGGCTGTAGTCGAAATGGAAACCGACTGAATAAAGGCCTGATCTAGCGCAACAGCAGCTGAGTCATACACCTGTTGAGCAAGCAAAATGGCTAAACAAACCAAAGTGAGAACAATCTGAATAAAGAAGAAAGCACGACACTCAGGGTCCAGAAAATAGTATTTAAAGGTAATGCTACGCCCGTTGATAGCAGCATAATGCAGTGAGAAGTTAATCCCTGAGATAATCAAAAACACCGCACAAATGCTATTAATAACTGAACTATCGAAGTAGCCCAAACTGGCATCGTAAGTGGAGAAGCCACCGATGGCGATGGTGGAAAACGCGTGACAAATCGCATCAAACAGAGACATTCCCGCTAACCAAAAGGCCACCGAGCAGGAGATGGTTAAAAATAAATAGATGTACCAAAGCACTTTGGCGGTTTCGGCAATCCGCGGCGTCATCTTTTTATCTTTTACTGGTCCAGGTATTTCAGCGCGATACAGCTGCATCCCCCCAACACCCAAGATCGGTAGCACCGCCACTGCCAGAACAATAATCCCCATTCCGCCTAGCCACTGCAGCATTTGCCGATAGAACAAGATCCCTTTAGGCAAATTTTCGATGCCCACAATCACCGTTGCACCGGTGGTGGTGAGTCCAGAAAAGGATTCAAAGAAGGAGTCGGTAATCGACATATCGGGGTTTTCAGCAAGAATGAAAGGCAAAGCACCAACACTGCCCAACACCGTCCAAAACAACACCACAATCATAAAGCCTTCTTTAGCTTTAAGATCTTTCTTTTGCTGTCGTTGAGGAAACCACAATAAGAAACCAGCACTCACACACAAGGCAAATGCCGCCATGAATGCTTTACCCGCACCATCTTTATAAACGGCGGCAACCAGAGCAGGAACAATCATAGCGAGACTAAATAACATTACTAGAAGTCCAACGATCCTAATAATCGCTCTGATTTGCATCCGTTTTTTATCTCTTATTCGTTTATAAAGTTATATCGATATTGCCTATCTTGAAGTAAAGCATCTTTCAAGACAACTTAAGACAGCAGCTTACCCACATTTATCTGGCCACTTGATACATTGATCAACTGTTGCTTAAGTTCCGCATAATAACTTTGCGCAATACTAATTCGCATCTGCGCAACATCAGAAAACTGCGTATCGACTTTAATCGCTTGGTAACGCGCTAGCAGCAACTCAACTTGAGTGGTATGAGCATAATCAAACTCTAAGAGGCATTCACCACTGGCCACCACAGTTTCCGTTTCAATTAATGACAAGGCCTGTTGAACCCCGCCGCCATAGGCTTTAACCAGCCCGCCGGTGCCCAGCTTAATTCCACCAGAATAACGTACCACTAGCGCCATAACCTGACCTAGCCCACTGCCTTGGAGCTGCGCTAACATCGGTTTTCCCGCCGTGCCAGAGGGCTCACCATCATCACTAAAACCTAAACATTGGCTGTCACTAGGATGCCCAGCAACAAAAGCCCAACAATGATGGCGCGCCTGAGGATGTTGTAGCTTTATCTCGGCAATCTGTTGCTGAGCCTGCTGGCGATTAAGCACCGGAACAATCAAACTAATAAAGCGACTCTTTTTGATCAGCTCTTCACTAGTAACCGTGTGTTTGGGTCTCAGATAATCGCTGCTGGTTATTTCCAATTTTGCTCTCGGGTTAAATTAATCGGCGCTTGTTCGCTCACTAATACGTTGTCTTCAATGCGAATACCGCCAAAACGCCGCATTTCATCAATCCTCGGCCAATTAATCAAGCGACTGTGATCGGATTCGGCTAACTCGGCCAATAAACTAGCAATGAAATAAAGCCCGGGTTCAATGGTAAGGACCTGAGAAGGTTCAAGTATACGAGTGCAACGTAAAAACGGATGGTGCTCGGGAGCCGCTTGAACCTCGCCACTGTCATCCTGCATAAATCCCCCCATGTCATGTACCTGCAAACCAAGGTGATGACCCAAGCCATGGGGGAAGAAATAACGGGTAATACCGGTTTCAACCGCCGCCGATGCGCTACATGTGACAAACTCAAAATCCACCAGCACTTTAGCTAGCTGACGGTGCGCTTTCAAATGCACATCGGTATAACGCAAGCCCGGTTTAAGCTCTGCCACCAGCGCCAATTGCAATTTGTCCATTTCGTCAATCAGCTCGGCAAACAGACCTTTGCGATAGGGATAAGTTCGAGTAATGTCCGCGGCATAACCACGACACTCTGCTCCGGCATCAATTAGCATCGAATGATGTTGCTTCTCCGCCAACTTTTTAGCACTGAGCGCGGTGTAATGTAAAATCGCCGCGTTCTCATTCATCGCAATAATATTGGCATAAGGTAGTGAGTACTCACTTTTACCCAAGCAAGACAAGTAGGCTAGATTAATATCAAACTCAGAGGCACCTGCAAAAAATAATTCCTTCGCCACTAAATGCGCTTTTACCGCTCTATGATTGGCCTCTTGAATGCTATCGATTTCGTAATCTGTTTTATAGGCACGGTAATAATGCAAGAAACTTAATACCGACTCAGGATTACGCTCGCCAATCGCTAGTGCCTCTGCTAGCTCTGGATGCTCACCAATATAAGCACAACGCTGCCGCTGAGCCGGCAAGAAAGGTTCAATATCCTGAGGGTTTTTCATAATCTCGATATCGAAACTATCTAACCAGAAGCCAGCGGGATCATCGGCGGTTTTATGCCAATAATCGCTTGGTTGATGGTAAATCAATTTCGGCTTATCCACGCCATTTATCACCAACCAACAATGAGGGTGCTCGGTTAACGGCAGCCAATGCTTAAAATGAGGATTGGTTTTAAAAGGGTAATGCTGATCGTCAAGAAAAGTACGTAAGGGATAACCAGAGTGAATGATCAAGGCATCTAAGCCCTCTCGCGCTAACAACTTAGCCACCCGCTGCTGCAGTTGCTCTATGTGGTGGGTATACAAACCTTGAATCGTTGCCATGGCATCCTCTCTGCGGCTTTTTATTGGCTATTTAGTTATAGCCCATTTAAACACAGCTTTTTTAGATCTCACGCGTTTAATCAAGGATTTTCCACCAATCTCATCGGCAATTTCAAGCCGCAATTTGTGCTCTGCTCAGCAAATAATTAAACAAGTGTTTTAAATGAGTGTTATATTTGTTTTAATATTTAGGTAACAAAGTGATTACAATTTATCTCTAACCCCTACACAAACTGGTGCAACGAACACCAGCCATAAGGAGAGCGGAATGATATATCAAGGCGAGAACCTCAGTGTTCGTTATATTGCCGATGGTATCGCTGAACTAACATTCGATGCCAAGCAAGGAAGTGTCAATAAGTTAGACAAAAGCACCCTAGTTTCACTCGATGAAGCCATCAGCGCACTACAAAACCAACCACAATTAAAAGGTCTGTTAGTCAGTTCCGCCAAAGATGCTTTCATCGTAGGCGCCGACATCACCGAATTTTTAGGGCTATTCGCTCTTCCAGAGGAGCAGCTAAGCGCTTGGCTAAATAAAGCCAATAACATCTTTAATGCGCTGGAAGACCTTCCGGTTCCTAGCATCTCTGCGATCAATGGTTACGCATTGGGCGGCGGATGCGAATGCATTCTCGCTACTGATTTACGCATTGCCGATAGCAATGCTCGCATCGGTCTACCAGAAACCCAGCTCGGCATCATGCCTGGCTTTGGTGGTACGGTGCGACTGCCCCGCGTAATTGGCGCCGACAATGCGATGGAATGGATCACCACGGGTAAAAACTATAAAGCTGCCGAGTGCCTAAAATTTGGTGCAGTAGATGCTGTCGTAGATAGTGCTCAACTGCGTGAAGCGGCCTTAAGCATGCTCAACGATGCCATTGCTAACAACATCGATTGGCAGTCCCGCCGTCACGCCAAACAGGCTCCTTTAGCGCTTAACAAAATAGAAGCCACCATGAGCTTCAACTGCGCCAAAGGCATGGTTAGCGCCAAAGCAGGACCTCACTACCCCGCTCCTATTACAGCGGTTAAAACCATTGAAAGCGCCGCCCGCTGTAATCGAGAAGATGCATTAAAAATCGAAGCCCAAAACTTCATCGGCTTAGCCAAGTCTGAGGTGGCTCAAGCCTTGGTCGGCATCTTCTTAAATGATCAGCAACTTAAAGCACTAGCGAAAAAAGCCGGAAAAAATGCTCAACCCATTAATCAAGCTGCCGTATTAGGTGCTGGTATCATGGGGGGAGGCATTGCCTACCAAAGCGCCAGTCGCGGCATTCCTGCTGTAATGAAAGACATTAACCAAGCCGCATTAGAGCTTGGCATGGACGAAGCCACCAAACTGCTAAACAAGCAGTTGGAGCGCGGTCGCATTGACGGCCTAAAAATGGGCAAGATACTGTCTTCGATTAACCCAAGCCTAAATTATGAATCTATTGCCAATAGCGATATTGTGGTCGAAGCCGTTGTAGAGAATCCTAAAGTTAAGGCGGCGGTGTTAAAAGAAGTTGAACAAAAAGTCTCTGCCGACACCATTGTTGCATCGAATACCTCTACCATTCCGATTTCTCTGTTAGCTAAAGATTTGGCTCGCCCCGAAAAATTCTGTGGTATGCACTTCTTCAATCCCGTACATCGCATGCCTTTAGTTGAAGTGATTCGTGGTGAGAAGACCTCTCAAGAGACCATCGACAGTGTTGTCGCCTACGCCGCCAAAATGGGCAAAACTCCAGTAGTGGTGAATGACTGCCCCGGCTTTTTTGTTAACCGTGTATTGTTCCCTTATTTCTTTGGCTTCACTCGGCTACTGCAAGACGGTGCCGACTTTGTTCAAGTCGATAAAATCATGGAGAAACAATTTGGTTGGCCGATGGGCCCCGCCTATTTACTCGATGTGGTGGGCATTGATACCGGCCACCACGCCGGTGAAGTGATGGCTAAAGGTTTCCCAGAACGTATGGGCAAAACCACAGAAGACGCCATTGATGTTATGTATCAAGCACAACGTTTCGGCCAGAAAAACGGCTTAGGCTTTTATGCTTATACCAAAGACAGCCGTGGCAAACCGAAAAAAGATGCCGACCCAGCCAGCTATCAGCTACTGAGTAAAGTGGCTAGCCAGTCGCAAGACTACAGTAGCGAACAAATCATTGCTCGAATGATGATCCCGATGATTAACGAAGTGGTGCGCTGTTTAGAAGAAGGCATTATTCAAAGTCCTGGTGAAGCCGATATGGCGCTGGTATATGGCTTAGGCTTTCCTCCTTTTAGAGGTGGCGTATTCCGTTACCTAGACAACATGGGCTTAGATAAATATGTAGCTCTAGCAGACCAATACGCTGAATTGGGTCCTTTGTATCACGTTACCGATGGCTTACGCGCAAAAGCTGCGGCAGGCGAAACTTACTATGGCAAGCAAGGCTAATGGAGGAATATAAAATGAAAGAAGTCGTGATAGTTGATTGTATTCGAACTCCAATGGGCCGCTCGAAAAACGGCTGCTTTAGACATGTTCGCGCCGAAGACTTATCTGCTCAATTGATGAAGGGTTTACTGGAACGCAATCCCAAACTGGACCCGATGGATATTGAAGATGTTTACTGGGGCTGTGTTCAGCAAACCTTAGAGCAAGGCTTTAATATTGCTCGTAACGCCGCCTTATTAGCTGGCCTGCCACATTCAACTGGCGCGGTAACGGTTAACCGCTTATGCGGTTCATCGATGCAAGCACTACATGATGCGGCGCGCGCCATTATGGCAGACCAAGGTGATGTATTCATCGTTGGCGGGGTTGAACACATGGGCCATGTTCCCATGAACCACGGGGTAGATTTTCATCCCGGCATGGCCAAATCGGTAGCCAAGGCTGCAGGCATGATGGGCCTAACCGCCGAGTTACTTTCGCAAATGCACGGCATTAGCCGTGAAGCCATGGATGAATTTGGCGCGCGCTCTCACCGTTTGGCTCATCAAGCCACTCTTGAAGGGCGCTTTGCTAACGAAATATACCCCATTGAAGGCCACGACGCCGATGGCCGGCTTAAAAAAATCAGCACCGACGAAGTGATTCGCCCAGAGACCACCGTAGAAGCCTTGGCGCAACTGCGTCCGGTATTTGACCCAGCCAACGGTAAAGTCACTGCTGGCACTTCTTCGGCCTTATCGGATGGTGCTTCAGCGATGCTGGTAATGTCGGCAGAAAAGGCCGCAGAACTAGGTCTAAGCGTGCGTGCTAAAGTCCGCTCTATGGCGATTGCCGGTTGCGATCCTTCAATTATGGGTTACGGCCCAGTTCCAGCTACGCAAAAGGCCTTGAAACGTGCCGGGCTAAATATTGACGACATTGACCTCTTTGAGCTCAACGAAGCCTTTGCCGCGCAATCGCTGCCTTGTGTTAAAGATTTAGGTTTGATGGACCAAGTGGATGACAAGGTTAACCTCAACGGTGGTGCAATTGCTTTGGGCCACCCTCTAGGCTGTTCTGGTACCCGCATATCCACCACCTTAATCAACCTAATGGAGGCCAAAAATGCCAAACTCGGTGTTGCAACCATGTGTATCGGTCTAGGCCAGGGCATCGCTACGGTGTTTGAACGCCCATAATTTCGCTTCATTCTTAACAATGGGAGCCAAATGGTAACATTTAGCTCCCATTTTTTTTGCTTATTTGGCACAAGCGTTTTTCCTAGGCGGGTTGTTTGGTATTCTTATGGGAATGTTTTCATTCACACAGTATAGAGGCTCATGGTTTTAGCTAAACAGTTATTGGTAGTCGATGACGATCAAGAAATTCGTAACTTGCTGCAACAGTATTTAAGTAAGTCAGGTTTTGACGTGATTAGTGCCAACGACGGTGAAGAAATGACCAAGTTGCTCGAAACCAACGACCCTGAGCTGATTATTCTGGACATC
This sequence comes from Agarivorans sp., assembly GCF_050295395.1. Classification (NCBI taxonomy): domain Bacteria; kingdom Pseudomonadati; phylum Pseudomonadota; class Gammaproteobacteria; order Alteromonadales; family Alteromonadaceae; genus Agarivorans; species Agarivorans sp. The sequence continues at coordinate 2,094 of NZ_JBNKPP010000138.1, read as the reverse complement.
ATGTTGCCGGGTGACGATGGCTTTACTCTGTGTCAGCAAATCCGTCGCACCTCCAATGTGCCGATCATTATGCTTACCGCCAACTCTGACGAAATGGATAGAATTGTCGGCTTAGAGCTGGGAGCCGACGATTACATCGGTAAACCCTTCAATCCACGCGAACTACTAGCGCGAATTAAAGCCTTATTAAGGCGCTCTCAAGTCACTGCCAATGCACAGCACAATACTCGCTATATCCGTTTTGGCCAGTGGCGCTTGGATACACAAAATCAACAGTTAGAGCATCAAGACGGCGACAAACTGGAGCTGTCGAGCAGTGACTACCGTTTACTGCAATTATTCCTGCAACATCCTAACGAAACTTTAGACAGAGACACCATTAGTGATGCCACTCGGGGACGTGAAAGTCTGCCCATGGAGCGAGGCATCGATGTGCAAATCAGCCGCCTGCGCCAACGCCTGAAAGACGATGGTAGCCAAACCCGCTTAATTCGCACCATTCGCGGCGTGGGTTACATGATGGTCACACAAGTCAGCCATGAAGCTTAGGGCGTTTATCGAACGCATTAAGCCTAACTCGCTACTGGCGAGAATGCTGTTATTGCTGCTGCTAGCCATTGGCTTAGCCCAAGGTGTCAGCAGCTTTATCTGGTTTTATCAGCTACGTCAATCGGAAACGGAAGGGCTTCGCTCGACTTCAGAAAACTTGGCGCTAAGCCTCGCCTCCACGGTGACTTTTTTTGAATCGCTGCCTTCTGAATATCGCCATATTGTACTTGATCAACTACGCAAAATGGGTGGCACACGTTTCTTTGTTTCGCTGAATAAAGAATTCATTAATATTGAGCCTATACCTGACAGTCATCGAAAAAACGTAGTGATTCAAACGGTAGGCGAAGTATTACATCGAGAGCTTGCACGCAGCCCGATGATCGATGTCGACTTCGCCATGCCAGAGCAGCTGAAAATCTTAAAAAATGACGTTTATCTTAAAGACTTACCTTCGTCTTGGGCTTCCCACACGCTACAAATTAAACCACTTAACCCGCCAATTTTGGTGACTCAGATAGAATTGGAAAGTGGCGAATGGATTTACCTGGCGGCCTTACTTCCCGCTCCCTACATGAGCCTAAAAGATAACTTACTACCGCAAGACCGAGTCATGTTCATTGCCCTGATGACCTTTTTCTTGCTGCTCTTTACCTTTGTATTAGTGCGCCGTCAAACGCGGCCACTACGGCGCTTGGCCAAAGCGGCATCTAGCTTAACCATTGATTTATTTCAGCCACCTTTAGTAGAGGAAGGCAGTGACGAGATCCGCAAGGCCACACGAGCCTTCAATGCCATGCAAAGTAAGCTGAAACGCTATATCGAAGATCGAGAGCTGTTGTTTCGCTCTATCTCTCACGATCTAAAAACACCAATTACGCGATTACGACTACGCGCCGAGTTACTCGACGATGACCAAGTGATTGATGCTTTTAACCGCGATTTAGACGAGTTGGAAATCATGGCTAAAGGGGCCTTACAAACCGTTAAAGATACCGATATTCACGAAAATTTAAGTGATATCAATATCATGACTCACTTAAAACACTGCATTGAACCCTATGCCGACAAGGTGGCCTTGTTTGGCGATACCCCACGCAGCTATCGTGGTAAGCCGTTGGCGATCAAGCGCTGTATTAGCAACCTTGTAGAAAACGGCATTAAATACGGTAGCGCGATAGAAATTTACCTGCTAGACGACGATAATGAGCTGTGTTTATTGTTTGTTGACCATGGTCCGGGGATCCCCGAAGAACGCCTTAAAGACGTTTTTAACCCCTATGTTCGCTTAAGCCAAGACCAAACAGGATCGGGTTTAGGACTGGGTATTGCCCGCAATATTGCCCACGCCCATGGCGGCGATATTAGCTTACAAAACCTCCCCCAAGGAGGTTTAGAAGTAAAACTCCAACTACCTCACATAAAATAAGTCCATTGTAACAGTTTTGTTACAATCAGTTACTTTGTTATCGGTGTGTTTCATCTAGTCTATTAAGTAGCCAATCATCGGCAAATCGATTGGTTAAACTAGGAATGGAATTCACA
>NZ_JBNKPP010000137.1:0-2601 GCF_050295395.1 Agarivorans sp. | reverse complement strand
GTAAATATTCGTCAAAAACCAAGCCATCTTCTTCCATAGAAAAGCCCGCGTAGCAAGGTTTTGAAAGTGGTCATTTTTAACTTGCACCAAGTTTACCCAGCGCGCGCTAAATTGGGTCTTAATCACGCTTCGGCCCACGCAGACTAGGCTCAGCAGTGCCTGCTCTGGCAATCTGTAGAGCATCTGGCTACAATCGCGGTAATCACTTGTTTGTATGTTGGAAGTAGATTGCAAAGCTTATTACCTAAACGCCATCGTCGTATTCTTGTTATTCTCAGCCTTGTGGTGTTGGCCGCTTTGCTCATTCCTAGTGAAAAAAATTCCCCTAGCGCCAGTCAACGTCAGAACTTAGATTTAAGCCTTAAACCGCAAAGCGCTATCGAGCTAAACCAAGCAGGCCCAAGCAAAATAGAGCCTTCTTTGGCAGACATCCAACAAAGACCAAAAGAGCCCCAAGAGGAAGTCACTCCAGTGGCGACTACAGCGAGCAATCAGCCAAGCCTAAGCAAGGCCGAAGCTCCCAGCGCCACGGCTCAAGAAAACTCAACAGCGCAGCCCCTAGCAGAGCCGATTCAAACGACAGCTATAACTAGCAAACTTGGCGATGAAAACTGGCTCAGCCAAATTGAACAAGGGGCAGAACTGCAATTAGGCATGCGCTACCCACTGCAACTGCAGCTTCCTGCTAGCCAACAAGCTGAAGCCAACGAACAGTTTTACACCTTAAAACGACAAACCGTAAAATCGGGTGACAGCTTAGCGCTGATTTTCGAGCGGGTAGGCTTAAGCGCCCGCACGCTACTCGATATTGACCAGCTAGGTGGCGAAGCCAAAAAATTACGCACCGTACATCCCGGCGACGTGCTGGATTTCTATCTTGATGATAACGACCAGTTAGTTGAACTGCGCTATCCCCAGTCGAAATACCAGAGCCTAGTTATCAACCGTGATGAGCAAGAGCAATTTCAAGCCCGTATCGATACCCAAGACTTAGAGGTAAGAACCAACTTTGCCCAAGGTACCATTAGTTCTAGCTTCTGGAATGCCGGGATCAGCGCCAATTTAACTCAGGGGCAAATTATGGCGCTGGCCGCCATTTTTGGTTGGGATATCGACTTTGCCTTAGATATTAGAAAAAATGACAGCTTCACCGTGTTATTTGAAGAACTCTATGTGGATGGCGAATTTGCCGGACATGGTGACATTATTGCTGCCGAATTTACTAACCAAGGCGAAGTATTTCGCGCCGTGCGTAATGAAGATGGCAACTACTATACTCCCGAAGGCCGACCGATGAGAAAGGCCTTCCTGCGCGCGCCGGTGAACTTCAAATACATCAGCTCTAATTTCAATCCTCGTCGTCTCCATCCTGTCACAGGTAAAGTAAGAGCACACAACGGCATCGATTACGCGGCTAGACCCGGCACACCGATAATGGCAGCCGGCGACGGGCGAGTCACTAAATCCGGTTACAACAAATACAACGGCAACTATGTGTTTATTCAGCACAGCAGTGCCTATGTCACCAAATACCTGCACCTGCAAAAACGTTATGTAAAAACTGGCGAACGCGTGAAACAGGGTAAAGTAATTGGCACCCTGGGAGCCACCGGTCGAGTCACCGGCCCGCATCTACACTATGAGTTTTTAGTACATGGGGTACACAAAAATCCGCGTACCGTTAAGTTACCCAGCCCAAAACCGCTACAGGGCGAACAAAAGCAACGCTTTTTACCGCTGGCTAAAGCCCGTATAACCCAGCTAGACAATACCAAACGGGTATTGCTAGCCATGAATTAGCCCGTTAATGACAGATATCTACTTAGGCCTGATGTCGGGCACCAGTATGGATGGGGTTGACGCGGTAGTGGCCGACTTTAGTCAAAGCCCGCCGAATATTCTGGCCCACCACCAACAGACTATTCCGGCTAAGCTACTTAAGCAACTGCATGGCTTATGTAGCCCCGCGGCTAATGAACTGGTCAACATGGCAGAAGCCAGCGTGGAGGTAGCCGAGCTGTTCGCCCAAGCGGCTAATGCCGCGCTTGAGCAAGCTCAGCTAAGCCCTTCACAGGTGCGAGCAATTGGCAGCCACGGCCAGACCATTCGGCACTTTCCCGAACTGGGTTTTAGCTTACAAATTGGCAGCCCCAGCCACATCGCCGTGGCCACCCAAATCGATGTGATCGCCGATTTTCGTAATAAAGACATGGCCTTAGCAGGCCAAGGCGCGCCCTTGGTGCCAGCCTTTCATCAGGCAATGTTTAGCCATGCTAGCGAAGCACGCTTCATTCTTAATATTGGTGGCATCGCCAATATCACTCGCTTAATACCGCAGCAAGCTTTACTAGGCTACGATACCGGACCGGGCAATACCCTGCTCGACCAATTTTATCAACGCCATCACCCCGAAGGCTTAAGCTATGATGACAAGGGACGCTGGGGCCGCAGTGGTCACTGTTTACCTGAGTTATTAACACAGTTATTGGATGATCATTACTTCAAGCTAGCGCCACCCAAAAGTACTGGCCGTGAGTATTTTAATTTGTCATGGCTAGACCAATACTTACAACAGCCCCAGTTTAGCCAGGCCCAAGCGGT
>NZ_JBNKPP010000136.1:0-9359 GCF_050295395.1 Agarivorans sp. | reverse complement strand
AGCGGCCAGAGCAGGAGCGTCGTTAATTCCATCGCCTACCATCGCTACTCGATAACCCTGTTGCTGGTATTGTTTCAAATAAGACAATTTGTCATCGGGCAATAACTCGCCGTGGAATTCATCTAGCCCAGTTTGCTTGGCAATGGCTGCGGCTGTGGCCTGATTGTCGCCACTTAGCATTACCACTTTAATGCCTTGAGCTTGTAGGGCTTTAATGGCGTCGGCGGAATCCTCTTTAACCGGATCGCTGATGCTAAACTCGGCCATTAATTTACCATCCACTGCAAAATACACCCGCGAACCGCTGGCATCTAGTTGTTGTTCATTAGTGCTTAGCTCCACACCTTGTTGCTGCATCAGTTTGCTATTGCCCAACAACAAGTCTTGCTGTTGATAGCGAGCGCTAAGACCTAGGCCACTTAAATTATTAAGCTCTGCAATATCACGTGGGGGAATGTCATCAAGTTGCTGCTCTATGTAATTGACCATGGCGCTAGCCAAGGGATGGCTTGAAGCGCGCTCCATGGCATAAATCAAGGCCAGCAGCGGAGCGGCCTCGCCATGTAACTGACTCTGACTGACTTGGGGTTTACCTTGAGTAATGGTGCCGGTTTTATCCAAAATAATCAGGTTGATCTGACTGGCATTTTGTAGCGCTTCACCGTTGCGAATTAAACCGCCGGCTTCGGCAGCCTTACCCACACCAATCATGGTAGAGATGGGGGTGGCTAAGCCCAGCGCACAAGGGCAGGCGATGATCAATACCGAACACGCGGCGATTAACATGTTTACCCCTAGCGGTTCTGGCCCAAAGTTATACCACGCTAAAGCGGTGATGATCGCAATGATCATCACACTGGGAACAAACACTGCCGAGACTTTATCGGCCAATTGGCTAATCGGTGGTTTAGAGTTTTGCGCACGGCTGACCAAGTCGACGATTTTGGCTAACAGCGTATCTTTACCGACTTTTTCTGCGCTAATCACCAAGGGCTGGTTGCCATTGATGGTGCCAGCAGAGACGTTTTGCCCTTCGGTTTTTTCAATCGGAATAGGCTCGCCACTTAACATCGATTCATCCACCGTACTGGTGCCCTTGATGACTTTACCATCCACCGGAATGCTGTCGCCGGGTCTCACTAACAGGTGGTCGCCAATCTTAAGTTCGCTAATTGCTACGCTGCTCACATTGCCATCTTGATCGAGGCGTTGCGCAGTATTGCTTTGCAAGTTCAGCAGTTGATTGATGGCCGAAGAGGTTTTACCCCGTGCTTTTAGCTCTAAGGCTTTACCTAGGTTTATCAGACCAATGATCATCACGCTGGCTTCAAAATACAGATGCTGGGCGTTACTAGGGAATAGGCTGGGGCTTATTACTACCGCCATGGAGTAAAGCCATGCTGCGCCAGTACCTAAGGCAATCAGGGTATCCATATTAGCGTGACGGTGCTTTACGCTATTCCAAGCACTGCTGAAAAACTGCTTGCCTGAAATCCACATCACTAACAATGTCACTAAACCAACAAACAGCCACCAAGCTTGTTGCGCGGGGCTGCTAACGCTCATGGCTCCGCCTGCCAAGCCATAGCCCATTAGCGGAACTGCTAGGAGCAAGCTAAGTCCGGTTTGCATCAGTTTATGTCGATACTCTCGCTTATCGTCGCTGCTACGTTGTTGCTGCGCTTGTTGCTCATCTTCAATTAGGCTGGCGCCGTAGCCTGCTTGTTCGATTTGTTTAATCAGGCTGTCGGCTGATTCCTCGCCAAATACGCTGGCGGTGCGTTCGGCAAAGTTAATCTCTACTTTGGTTACTTTATCCAGCTTATGTAAGGCTTGTTCGATGGTATTTACGCAACTAGCACAGGTGACGCCGCTTAGGTTAAGTCGGGTAAGGGAGCTGTCTGAGCTAGGCGTAGTTGTTGCTGCATCGTCTGCAGCGGAGTGTTGAGACGCGTCGCTGTTGGTTTTGGGCGATGCCTCTGTTTCTACTTCCGCTTCTGTTTCTGCTTCAATTTCGGTTTCTGGCTGAGCTTCGGCTAAATAGCCGAACTCACTTAGGCGTTGCTCGATTTGGCTAGGCCATAAGCGCGTGCTTAGCTGTAAGGTTTGCTGCTGTATGTCTACGCTTAGTTCCGCTTCTGGATCGTCGCCCTGTATGGCTTGTTCGATTTTTTTAACGCAGTGCCCGCATTTAACATTTTGTAGTGAATACTGATAAGCCTGCGCTTCGCGCTGCTTAGTATGGTAGCCGGTTTGTTCAACCAACTGATTAAACTCAGTAAAATCGTCAAGCTCACTGACAATAGCATGGCGCTTATCGTCGCTCACTTGCAGCTGGGCGTCAGGATGCTGGCTTTGCACGGCTTGACTTAATTTGGCGACACATTTGCCGCAGGATAAGCCTTGTAAGTCGACCACTAAGTTACTCATCGTGTTCCTCCTTAGCTGACCATGATTCTATTAGGGCGCAAATACTCTGTTCTGTGGGGAGCTTATCCGGATGGCATTGCCACTGTTTATAGGTATCTTGCAGCATGGCCAACTGTTGTTGGGTTTTAAGCAAACGTTGTTCGGTTTGTTGGATCTTCTCTTGTAATAGCTGGCGAACCGTTGGGCAGGGGGTATCGCCGTCATTCGCCAAGGCTAATATGGATTGCACCTCTTTTAAGCTGAAGCCAATTTCTCGAGCCTGATGAATAAAGCGTAAGCGTTGTAGCGCTTGGCTATCGTAGTCTTTGTAGTTATTAACCGGATCACGGCTAGCGCTAATTAAATCCAAGCGTGTGTAATAGCGCACTGTATCGGCCGTGACGCCGGCTCGTTTGGCTAATTCTGAGGTTTTCATCGTGTTACCCATAGCAACTTTACTTAGCTCTACTATAAAACCTATGTGTTACACACGGGTCAAGCGGAAATGTGTATTTGCTGCATAAACAACACTCAGAAATATAACCACACAAAGTTTGGTACTTTTGCTACAAATCCTACATTGTGACGCGCTTTGTTCGTTGTTTTTTCCTTAATCTGTTGCTGGCTAATGTATTTAATTCCTTTTAAAACAATGTGTTAATTGCTTTTGCTTAAGCTGGAACGATATTCGCAGTAGTGATAGCGGGAACCGTTTTATCAAAGCTAAAAGGAAGAAATATTATGGCTATTCGTCAATGTGCAATTTACGGAAAAGGCGGTATTGGTAAATCTACCACTACTCAAAACCTAGTTGGTGCTCTAGCGGAAGCGGGCAAAAAAGTCATGATCATCGGTTGTGACCCTAAAGCTGACTCAACTCGTCTTATCTTACACGCGAAAGCTCAAAATACCATTATGGAAATGGCTGCTGAAGCGGGTTCTGTTGAAGACATCGAACTAGAAGATGTACTTAAAGTGGGTTACGGCGGTGTTCGTTGTGTTGAATCTGGCGGTCCAGAGCCAGGTGTTGGTTGTGCTGGTCGTGGTGTAATCACAGCGATTAACTTCCTAGAAGAAGAGGGCGCTTATGAAGAAGATCTCGACTTCGTATTCTACGACGTATTAGGTGACGTTGTGTGTGGTGGTTTCGCCATGCCTATTCGTGAAAACAAAGCCCAAGAAATCTACATCGTAGTATCTGGTGAAATGATGGCGATGTACGCCGCTAACAACATTTCTAAAGGTATTTGTAAATATGCTGCAACCGGTAGCGTGCGTTTAGCGGGTTTAATCTGTAACTCACGTAAATGTGACCGCGAAGACGAACTGATTGAAGCCCTAGCATCGAAAATCGGTACTCAAATGATCCACTTCGTACCTCGTGACAATGTTGTACAACAAGCTGAAATTCGTCGTATGACAGTAATCGAGTACAACCCTAAATGTAACCAAGCTGATGAATACCGCGCTCTTGCTCAGAAAATCATCAACAACAAACTGTTCGTTGTACCTACTCCAGTAAGCATGGACGAACTAGAAGAGTTGTTAATGGAATTCGGCATCATGGACGTTGAAGACGAATCCATCATCGGTAAAACGGCTGAAGAAATTACCGCTTAATCACTCTCAACAGTGAGCTAATTGATGCTATAGGAGGCAGCAATGTCAGATAAAAAAGCAGAGACTCAAGCGCTGATTGATGAAGTGCTAGAGGTCTATCCAGAGAAAGCCAAAAAAGATCGTCTCAAGCACCTCGGTGCCAACGACAGTGAAAAAGGCAGCTGTATTACCGCTAACCGTAAATCTTTACCTGGTGTTATGACCGCTCGTGGTTGTGCTTACGCCGGCTCTAAAGGGGTGGTGTGGGGGCCTATCAAAGATATGGTTCACATTTCTCACGGTCCAGTAGGTTGTGGTCAATATTCACGCGCTGGTCGTCGTAACTACTATACGGGTTACACCGGTGTGAACAGCTTCGGTACCATGAACTTCACCTCTGACTTCCAAGAGCGTGACATCGTATTTGGCGGCGACAAAAAGCTAGCCACCATTATCGACGAAGTAGAAATGTTATTCCCATTAACCAAAGGTATTTCAGTTCAATCTGAATGTCCGGTTGGTCTTATTGGTGACGACATCGAAGCGGTATCTAAAACCAAAGGCAAAGAAATTGGGAAAACCATTGTGCCAGTGCGCTGTGAAGGTTTCCGCGGTGTGAGCCAATCATTAGGTCACCATATTGCTAACGATACCTTACGCGATTACGTGCTAGATAAAGCAGAAGGTAAAGAAGTCGCCACAACTGATTACGACGTAGCCATTATTGGTGACTACAACATCGGTGGTGATGCTTGGTCTTCACGTATCCTTCTAGAAGAAATTGGCCTACGTGTTGTGGCTCAGTGGTCTGGTGACGGTACGCTACCGGAACTAGAAAACACCCCTAAAGTGAAAATGAACTTGGTTCACTGTTACCGTTCAATGAACTACATCTGTCGTCATATGGAAGAGAAATACGGGATTCCATGGATGGAGTACAACTTGTTTGGTCCTACCAAGTGTGAAGAGTCTTTACGCGCTATCGCTGCGAAATTTGACGAAAAAATTCAAGCTAAAGCTGAAGAAGTTATCGCCAAATACAAAGCGCAATGGCAGGCCGTGGTTGACAAATACCGTCCTCGTTTAGAAGGCAAAAAAGTCATGTTGTATGTAGGTGGTTTACGCCCACGTCACGTGATTGGTGCTTACGAAGACTTAGGTATGGAAATTGTTGGTGCTGGTTATGAGTTCGGTCATAACGATGATTACAGCAAAACGGTTCCTGAAGTGAAAGACGCCACCCTGATTTACGATGATGTTACCGGTTACGAGCTAGAAGCCTTTGCCGACAAACTTAAGCCCGACCTCATTGGTGCTGGTGTTAAAGAAAAATACATCTTCCAAAAAATGGGTATTCCATTCCGTCAAATGCACAGCTGGGATTACTCAGGTCCTTACCACGGCTTCGATGGCTTCGCTATCTTCGCCCGCGATATGGACATGACGCTAAACAACCCTTGCTGGAACAAAATGACACCGCCATGGAAAGCCGGTAAATCAGAAAGTAAAGCGGCCGCTTAACTCGAGCCTAGTTTACTTAGCAAGGTCAGGATGAGTGCAGCAGCACTTGAGTGTTTAACTCAATCCGTTAGTTCACAGATGAGTGGCGCGGAAGGAGAAAGAAAATGAGTCAATCAGTAGACGATATCAAAGCTGGCTACCCGCTGTTTCAGCAGCCAGAATATCAAGACATGATGGCGCGTAAACGTGCCGATCATGAAGAAGGCGTGAGCGACGAGAAGATTAAAGAAGTATTCGAGTGGACCACCACTGAAGAATACAAAGAGCTTAACTTTTCGCGTAAAACCCTAACCGTTGATCCCGCTAAGGCTTGCCAACCACTTGGTTCGGTATTATGTGCCTTGGGATTTGAAAATACCCTCCCTTATGTACATGGTTCTCAAGGATGTGTGGCTTACTTCCGCACTTACTTCAACCGTCATTTTAAAGAGCCAGTCGCCTGTGTTTCTGACTCTATGACAGAAGACGCCGCCGTATTTGGTGGACAAAAGAACATGTTTGATGGCCTGCAAAACGCGTTGGCTTTATACAAGCCAGAAGTGATTGCAGTGTCTACCACCTGTATGGCCGAAGTTATTGGTGATGACTTAAATGCCTTCATTGGTAACGCAAAAAAAGAGGGTTATATTCCACAAGATCTGCCCACTCCCTTTGCTCACACGCCTAGTTTCGTAGGTAGCCATGTGACCGGTTGGGACGGCATGTTCGAAGGGTTTGCCAAATACTTTACCGTGAACAAAATGGACGACAAAGTGGTGGCCAGCAATGGCAAAATCAACATCGTCCCCGGCTTTGAAACCTACTTAGGCAACTACCGCGTTATTCATAAAATGATGCAACAAATGGATGTGGATTACAGCTTGTTAAGTGATCCTTCTGAAGTGTTGGATACGCCAGCCGATGGTGAATACCGCATGTACGCTGGTGGTACACCATTAGCCGAGCTAGAAGACGCGCCTAACGCCATCACCACCGTGTTGTTACAACCTGACCAGTTAGTGAAAACTAAGAAACTAGTTGAAGGTGTATGGAATCACGAAGTACCTGCACTACAAATTCCTATGGGCCTAGACTGGACCGACGAATTCTTAATGAAGATTTCTGAACTTACTGGTAAACCCATTCCGGAATCACTAGCCACTGAGCGTGGTCGTTTGGTTGACATGATGACCGATTCGCACACCTGGTTACACGGTGTGAGCTTCTCCATCTATGGCGACCCAGATTACCTCATGGGCTTAACCAAGTTCCTTCAAGAACTAGGCTGTGAGATCAAACACATCTTGTGTCACAACGGTGCTAAACGTTGGCGCAAGAAAATGGAAGCCCTATGTGCTGAAGCCCCTTGTACTGCCAACGCTGAAATTCACGTAGGTAAAGACTTGTGGCACTTCCGTTCATTGGTATTCACCAATAAACCTGATTTCATGATTGGTAACTCTTACGCCAAGTTTATTCAACGTGATACCAAGGCCAAGGGTGAAGAGTTTGAAGTTCCACTCATTCGTTTGGGCTTCCCCATCTTCGACCGTCACCATTTACACCGCAACACCACCTTAGGTTATGAAGGCGGCATGTACATGTTGACCACCTTAGTGAATGAAGTGCTGGCTAAGCTTGATGAAGACACCAGCGAAATGGGTAAAACAGACTACGGTTTCGACCTAGTACGTTAAACCTCAAAGTCTGGCTGGGAGCATGCTTCCAGCCAGTTTTAGCCCTTGTTAAGGAGCAAGCATGCCCAATCTAATTATTAGTCGCGAAAGCTCTGGTGAGCTACAAGCCTACATCGCCAAGAAAGATTTAGAGTTAACTATCAACTCGTTACAGTTTGATCAAGACGATCAGTGGGGCGGGGAGTTAGAACTCAGCGATGGCAGCCGCTTTTATATTGAACCGCAGAATACCAAGCCAAGCTTACCTAAAACCTTTCGTGCCAGAAGAGCCTAGCGCAAGCTATTGCTTTGTGTTTTGCGCGTAATTTGTTTAGAGGACAGATCATGACCAAGCCTATGAGTGATACCCTAGCATTAAGGCTAGCGGTAGCGGCCAAAGCCGTACCCGATATTGAACTAAAACAGTTTATTCAGTTACTGATTACTCTTTGCGGTGAGCCACTAACAGAAAAAAAACTACGCGCGATTAGCCCTAAACAATTGCGTGAACTGTTTGCGCAAACCGCCTTACAAATTGACCGTAGCCAGCTCAACCAAGTGCATGCCATATTGGTCGCCGACGAAGTTAGCCCCATGGAAGCGCCTAGCATTCCTGCGCCAAAACAGTTAACTGGCCCAGTGGTGCAGTTAGCGGTAAGTTCAAATAACTTAGAGCGCATCGACGGGCATTTTGGCTCTTGTCTGCGTTTTTTGATTTATCAAGTAAGCGCTAGCGGTTATCAGCTGGTGGATGTTCGCCCGGTAGTCGAAAATCATACTGGCGATGCGCGCACTAGCTACTTAATTGAGTTAATTGGTGATTGCCAGTTACTCGCCACTTTATCTATAGGTGGCCCAGCTGCTGCGCGAGTCAGTCGTGCTGACATTCTTCCTTTAAAACAACTGACTCCTCAGCCTAGCCAAAGCATATTGCAACGTTTGCAGATGGTTATGGATCAGCCACCACGCTGGTTGGCGCGTTTGTTGGAAAGACAAGGGCAGGAGGCTGCTTTATGTGTGGAGTAGGTGAAACTCAAGTTAAAACTTGCAGCTGTAAAGGCGAAGATAAACCGCATCAGCCTAAGCACGGTGATTGTGGTTGCCACAGCGGAGAAGCTGAAGCCAAAAATTGCACTTGTAAGGGCGAGGATAAGCCGCATCAGCCCGAGCATGGCGATTGTGGCTGTCATAGTTCTAGTCACAGTGCTAAGCAATGCGGTTGTAAAGACAAGTACAGCGAGCAGCCGCTAAACCAGTCGATATTGGACAAATTGGTCTCTCGTATCGCCGACAAGGCCGATTACCAAAAGGGCTTGGCTTGTTTTAAAAAGCATCATCCTGGTATACGGGTGATTGAATGTAGCGAAGACGATATGGCCGAGCGCGAACCCTTTGTTGCTGCCAGTTACTTCGACATTTTTCTAATGGCCAATGGCACCAGTTGCGCACGCTTAACCAATAGCTTGGATCTAGCTATTGGGCTAGTGATTGCTTTGCACGAAGAAGACTAAATAATTTATCAATTCGATGAAGCATTTGCCCAGCTGCATAAGTGGGCAAATATCGTTTTAAGAGAACTATCATGTCAGACTTAAACAGTGACCGCTACGTGTCCTTTTGCAATATAGATTGCGACCAAAATGCCGACCGCTTAATTGAGATGCTCGATCACCATATTGCCGCAGGCAATGGCAGCGAGCTATGGCAACAGTACTTTATTGGCAAACGCGCCGAACAAAAAAAGATGCAGCGCGACAACCTCAATTTTGTTGGCAGCCAAACCAACCCGTTGTATGAATATTTTGAAGACTGTGGCGACCAAACCGCAACGGATTTGCTCTATCAAATAGAACAAGAATGTTGCTAGCGGCCTTAGCCTTAGCACAGTAAAAAGCAGCTTGTTAGCTGCTTTTTTTGTGGGAGAGAGTGGGGCTTGGGCGCTAAAGCATACCGCGTAGTGTGAGTGATGTTGTTGGTTTTATTAGTTTTTTTTGGCTTGGTCTAGGTTAAGTTTTGGGGAAAGGTGTTAGTGTGTGGCGATTTTAGAATGGGTCTGATTTAGTAAAGGCTTTAAACTAAATCTAAAGGGCTCGCTACTCCATCCGCTCCCATGTTGAGCACATGAGTATAAATTTGAGTGGTTCTTATATCGCTGTGACCCAATTGAGCTTGAAT
>NZ_JBNKPP010000135.1:0-2736 GCF_050295395.1 Agarivorans sp. | reverse complement strand
ATAATATGTGTAGCGACATCGCCAACATCAGCCTAAGTGAGTATCAGCAGCGCCAGCAACATGTTTGCCAAATGATGCAACAACAAGGCATAGCCGCACTCTATCTCAATGCTGGCACCAACCTGTATTACTTTACTGGCTTAAGCTGGAACGCTAGCGAGCGACTAGTTGGCGCCTTACTCTGCGCCGACGGTCAATTACATTATCTGGCACCGTGCTTTGAACAAGATTCAATCAATGACTTCATGTTAATCGACGCGCCCTTCCATGGTTGGCATGAACACCAAAGCCCCTATCTCTTATTCAAGCAACTATGCCAACAACTTGAGATTAACGGCAGCATTGCCATAGACGCCAGCGCCGCCTTTTTTTTAGTGGATGGCTTAATCAAAGCGAACCCCGAACAACAGTTTATTAGTGCCGAGCCTTTAACCCAAGCGTGCAGAATGCAAAAGTCGGCTAACGAACTGGCGCTAATGCAGCGGGCCAAAAACATGACCATGGAGGTACAAAAAGCGGCCGCGAGAATCTTACGTCCGGGCATCACCACTACAGAGGTAACAGAGTTTATCAATCAGGCCCACCAAAAAGTCGGAGCCAGCGGTTCATCTTTTTGCATTGTGTTATTTGGCATTGCCAGCTCTTTTCCCCATGGCGTAAAAGAAGCGCAAACGCTAAAGGCCAACGACTGGGTGCTAATTGATACCGGCTGTCTGCTCCATGGTTATCACTCTGATATTACTCGTAGTTATGCTTTTGGTGAGCCAAGTGAGCAACAGCGCCGTGCTTGGCACAGTGAACAAAAAGCGCAGCTAGCTGCATTTCAGGCTGCTCAAATCGGCCGTCCTTGCGCCGAAGTAGATAGAGCAGCACGCTTATCCTTAGCAGAAGATGGCTACGGGCCAGACTACCAGCTACCGGGCTTGCCCCATCGCACTGGGCACGGTTGCGGCTTAGATATTCACGAAGGGCCCTACTTAGTTGCCAGTGACCAAACGCCTCTGGCTGAAGGCATGGTTTTTAGTAACGAGCCTATGCTGGTACTACCTGGGCATTTTGGCGTACGCCTAGAAGATCATTTTTACATGAGCGCCAATGGCCCGGTTTGGTTTACCCAACCAAGCCCAAGTATCGACGACCCCTTTGGCTATCAAAAAGCCTAATCCTTGGCGACCACGAGTTAAGCATGTTAGCTTGTGGTCTCACTATAAGCGCGGCGTAACTCTGGCTCTAGCGCATTAAAAGCCTGCACTAAATTAGGGTCAAAAGCCTTACCACTTTGCTCATTAATAATCGCATAACAGGTATCAAAAGAAAGCTGCGGCGAATCTAATTGCTGCGCCATTAAACTCTCGAAGTGATGCACTAAACTAACGATTCTCGCCTCTATTGGAATCGCTTGGCCAACCAAACGCTTGGGATAGCCCTCACCATCCCAACGTTCATGCTGGCCTACCACTATATTTTTGGCTACCGAACCTAATTTAAAGTTACGCAATAATTGATAACCATTGGATATAGAGCGCTGCTCAGCACGCTGTTGCTGAAGCATATCGCCCTCTTTACCCTTGGGGGAAATACTGCAAAACTTGCCTATATCATGTAGAAAAGCAAACTGATAAATATCCTCTACTACCTGTTCGTCAAGCTCCATATGTTCGGCAAGTAAACGAGAAAAATAGGCTAAGCGTTTAAAGTGTTCATTGGACCAGTTCTGACCACTTTGGTGAAAGTTATCCATCAATTGGCTCAAACTCTCCAGCAACTTATGGGTTTTGTGCTGCTGATGCTGCAAATATAAGTTGCGGCTTACTCGTGCATGTAAGTAACACGCCACGCCACTTAACAAAATGCTAAGCACCAGTATCAACCACCATAATTTACTGTCAGTTAATACCCTAGTAGGCGATAAGTGTTGGGTTAAATAAGGTAAGTAGTCTTGTTTATAAGCCACCAGCAAACGAGAGCCACTATGGACTGGTCGCGCCGCGCTATCTAAATTAATTAGCGCCGCTAAATGCTGGTTAAAATACAAGCGTTGATGTGCTTCGTTGAGCAACTGTGACTCTTTAAAATAACTATCGCAAGGCAACTCTGCACAATAGCGCTTAACTGAATCAGGATGGAATAAAAACTGTTGTTTAGCGTCAACTACAAACAGCCTTAACTCCTCAGGCAAAATGGCGGCCAAGTGCTCAAGCTCTTGCCGAATGTCATAGTTAAACATCAGCGCACCCAGCATTTGCTTAGTTTTAGGGCCGATAATTTGTTTCGCAATACGTAATACTGGGCGATGAGGTAGCTCGAGTACGCCATAATCAACGTTAAGATCCACCTGAGAAAAATAGGTTTGACTTGGGTGCGCTGCAAATAACTCTTTAACGTAATAGCGATGCGCTTTGTTTTGCAATTCAAAGCTATTTAAGCGAATTGGCCGACCACCGCGACTCACTAACTTAAATAACTCAAGGCCGTCGCTATCGAGCAAACGACTCTGCACAACGCTGCGATCACTGAGCATTAACTTAGTCAGTAACTCCTCTAACGCGGTATAATCGCCACTCTCTAGCCCCAGCCTTACCATTGATAGGCCAGCAAAATATTCTAGCTTACGTTGGTCTTCTTGCTCTTTAACTGCCAGAGTCGCCGCAAGCGCAGCAGCTTGCTTGGCTGCGTTAGAAGACAAATCATTAACTAGCTGATTTCTATAAGTAATTAAACCTAAGCTGGTAAAAC
>NZ_JBNKPP010000134.1:0-2427 GCF_050295395.1 Agarivorans sp. | reverse complement strand
CTGCTGCTGTTCTAACCATTGGCTAATGCAGTCTTCTGGGGGGATCTCTGGAAAACAATATAGGCCGCCCCATAGCCCTTGCATCGGCCGTTGCACCAGTAAGTATTGCTGTTGCCAGCGTAAGATAAGCATTTGCACCGGCTTGGCTGGCAGCACTTTTTTCGGTTTTTTACCGGGGAAATCGGTTTGGCGCTGGTATTTAAATGCTAAGCAATCATCGGCCACTGGGCAGGCTTGGCACTTAGGTTTGCTGCGAGTACAAATCATCGAACCTAGGTCCATCATCGCTTGGTTATAGGCCGCGGTTTGCTCGCTGGGGGTATTGGTTTCGGCCAGTTGCCATAGCTGTTGTTCTACGGCTTTTTTGCCCGGCCAGCCACTAATCGCCTGATGACGCGCCAATACCCGTTTTACATTACCATCCAAAATCGGCTGCGCTTGGCCTAAGGCTAAAGACAAAATCGCCCCAGCGGTGGAGCGGCCAATGCCCGGTAAGTCAACCAGTGCATCTAGCTGCTCGGGAAATTGCCCCTGATGACGGCTTACCACTAATTGGGCGGCCTTATGTAGGTTGCGGGCTCGGGCGTAATAGCCTAGGCCCGTCCAAAGGTGCAGCACTTCATCGGTATCGGCTTCGGCCAAGCTGCTTACCGTGGGGAAGCGTGCCATAAAGCGTTCAAAGTAGGGGATTACCGTAGCCACTTGGGTTTGCTGGAGCATGATTTCCGAGAGCCACACTTTGTAGGGGCTTTTATTTTGTTGCCAAGGCAGGTGTTTGCGCCCAGCTTGGTGGTACCAAGCCACTACGCGGCTGGCAAAATCATTTTGTGGTGTTGTCATGCGTTGTGTTTAACTTAAGTAATGGGTGGGCAGTGAGGTAGTGGATTTCATCATTTCCATGGAAAAGGCCGAACTCACATCGGTGAAGGCCAGTCGCTCAATCAGTTGTTTATAGACTTTGTCGTAATCTTCGATGCTGGGCACAACTACCTGTAATAAGTAGTCGACACTGCCGCTCATGCGGTGGGCTTCGATGATTTCTGGAATTTCTTGAATGGTTTGGTTGAATTGATCTAACCATTGTTGGTTGTGCTGCGAGGTGCGCACACTAACAAATACCGTGACCCCAAGATTGAGTTTGTTGCGATCGAGCAATGCTACCTTATGGCGAATAAATCCGGCTTGCTCTAGCTTTTGAATGCGCCGCCAGCAAGGTGTGGCAGATAGACCAACCCGTTCGGCGATGTCATTTAGTGGCATGCTCACATCGCGCTGTAGCAAATCGAGTATTAACTTATCTTTACTATCGAGTTTCATTTTTTAGTTTTAGCTCAATCTTGAGTGATATTTACTATTTTCTAGTGCTTAGGCCGAAGAAACAAGCTTTAACTCGCCGAGTTAAACTTTTCACCTAACAGACTTTGTTCTAACCAGAGTGCCTTGGTGGGGTTAAAGCCGCCCTGGGCCAACAATTCGGCTTCACTAAGCTGGCCTTGCAAGTGTTTAATGATCAGGCTAGTGGAACGTTGATTAGCCAGTAACCAGCAATCACTCTCATGGTATTCACCGTGGTTTTGCGGTTCGCCATTAAGTAATACCGGCATAAAGCGCCAGGCTTGTCCGGGAATATAGTGCCCCTTAAGCTGAATATTTTTTTGCCCTTGCTGAACTTGCACTTGATGGTAGATCCCTGCTGCGCCACCTAGCGTAAAATTGATGTTAATGCGGTGTTCACCACAGGCCAGTTCCAGCTTAAGCTCTTGCTCGCTGGTTTGCTTGCTGAGTTGCCGAGGTTCGCCCAACAAGTGCAGTAACCAAGACAGCGGGTGGCTGGCGGTTTCCAAAAACCATTGCTCTAAACTAAATTTGAGTGGCAAGTTTACTTGCGAGCTAAGTTGCACCCTTACTGGCCCCTGTGTTGGCTGAATCAGTTGATTTATTAATTGGGCGCTTTCCAGCTGGTTAAAGGCGTAGTTCACCCACAAACGCTTTGGCCAGTTTGCCGGTAGCTGGTTGGCCGAGAGGCCTAACAACGGTTTTTCGCAGATAATCGCCTGCTGGGAAAAATGCTCAATTACCTGCATATGGCTTATTGCAGGCGTGGCAATAATCACCAAGTCTACTTCTGGAACCTGCGTTAAAGACTGGCAAGCATGAGCAATATTAAGCTGTTGGGCTAAGCTTTGGGCGCGTGGTAGATCAACATCTACTAATGCACTTAGCTCTAGGCCGCTTTGCTGCAGCGCAGCTAGGTGCACCATGCCCCAATTACAGCCAATAATGGCGGCTTTTGTGATTGGTTTAGTTTGCGACAACACCAACTCCTAAGGATTCACTTTGGCAGCCACTACAATGAAGCGAGCGCCTTCATCACCGGCTTTTACAAAGTGGCTTTGTCCGGGGTGGATGCAATGCGAATCACCCACT